>NZ_AXVB01000014.1:0-108941 GCF_000482345.1 Bacillus sp. UNC437CL72CviS29
CTTTCGGTTGGGACACTCGTACAGGCGAATTCAGTAACGTTAAATGACGATATTCTTTCGGTAAGTTGGTCGCTGCCATACGTCCTCCGTTACCGTTATGTCCGTGTAGTGCGATGTACGAGGTGCACTTACGGTTACATGATTCGCTTTTGTATAGCGAGCAATGATCGGATAGAATGCATTGCATTAAATCGCCTCACTTTCTAGTACATCGTTTGGATTAGTGTGACACCAATACACGTAATCTCGGTATTCTTCGACTGTCATTTCGTTTGCGGCTGCCAACCACGCGATAAGACGGTCGAATTTAGCTTGTGATAGTTCGAATCGTTGCCTATTCGCTTCGAACCAATCGAAAATGTTTTTATTGAACTTCGATGAATTTAATCGCAGGCATAATGGCCACATATTGCCGTGTATGGTGCCTCCATGTCCTATCGATAGTGGAATCGCATGTTCTTCCGTGATCTTGCTCTCCCCCGTTAACGCACACTTTCTTCCGAAATAATCTAGCATTTCTTCCTTCTGCTCTATCGTCCAGGTAGCGGGTAACGCTTTTTTACGCGCACGTCGATTCTGAACGTGTATTAGAACTCTATCTGGGTTTTCACTTTTCCAAACTCTCGCTCTTTCATATTCCCTATCCTTATTATTTTCACGATATTTACGACTGGTTTCTGCCACTTTTTCTTGGTTAGCAATTCTCCAATTGCGACAGTTTTCTAAATGAGTTTCTTTATTTTCCTCATACCATTTGTGATATATTATTGAAGTCCCTTCCTTGTTTTCTATACGGTATTTACGTTGGCATTCTTTGCAGTCATGGTGTTTTCCACCAAGACCTTTCTTACTCTTATTAAACTCATCCTCCAACCGCTTCCACTCGCCACACTTCGTACATTCCTTTCCGACAACCACCCCACCATCAACCAAACGCTCTTCCAACGTTACCTTCTTACGCTTCCTCGGTTCTCGAAACCCCTGCGTCTTCGCCACGCCTGCCTTACTCATTTACTAGCGCCTCCTTACGACTGTTACTATCAATCCGTTCTTTTTCGAACTTCACCTTATAATGTTCGATTACTGCGTTTGCATCCTCACCGGCCAATATCGCCCCACATCTTCGTAAATCTAATCCGATTCCATGCGGACAGTTCTTATAACAGTTTTGCTCAATCGCTCCAAGATACGGTAAATCTCTGTTTGGACAATCGTAACAATACATATCTAGCAATCTCGAAGTTTCTTGTCGTGCTTCTTGTCGCTGCTCTTTCGTATATCTCGATGAACTTGTCGCTAGTTGCTCTCTAAGATGGGCTTCTGATCGGACTTGTCCACTTCGTTCTTTTCCACATTTCGGACATCCGTGCCCTCCTTGAAGATGTAAGAACATTATCGTAAACACTTCACCTGGATGATATGGGCATTTATATCGCATCTTCTTACTATTGTTTACGTAGCTAGTTTCTAACAGTTCATAACCACGTGCTTCGAAAGTCTCCTTTACATACTCAAAGGAAAGCTTGCGTTTTTCTCTTCCACAATAAGGGCATCCGCTACCATTACGTAATTCCGCATAGCTAATCGATAAGTCTTTATCCGGATGGTTCGGACATTTATACCGCATCTTTGCCGTTCCTATTACGTACTCAGTTTCCAATAGCTCGTAACCACGTTCTTCAAACTTCACTTTCACTTGTTCAAACGTCAATTTAGGTCGTGCCATCTTTATCCCTCCGCTTCTAGTAATACATATCTCCTTTTTTCGAGCCCCACTTGCACATACTCGAAAAATAATTTCTCCGTTTATAAATAATCGATAATTTCTTCCGTACTAACTTCCGGTTGTACCGCTTGTCTCTGTAACTTCGCTTCTTCCCTACGTAAATCATCGAGTATCTGCGGCAACAACCTGGATCGCATATACGAATACATAAACGCAAAGTTTAATCCAGGATACTCCCGCGTCGGCTTATAGTCGGCAAAACATACGTCAATGAATCGCTTTGTTGCTTCCGGTTTATGCTCGGCGATGAACGCTTTGAGCATTCGACCTTCCATCGCATAGCTACGAGTGACGTAAGGGATTTTATAACGCTCCTCATGTACGTGCTTTAAGTACTCACGGAATGTTGTAACGTTCCACTTTTCGATTGGTAGGTTGCGGAAATCTTTCGTTGATATTCGGGTCATTTTCGTTCACCCTTCGATATAATTGCGATAAATTCCCCATCTACCTTTCTTAAGCTCACTTGCACGTAATGGTCCATCGATAATCGAAAACCTTTTTGCTCTATTGCATAACGACTAGCCGCTATCATTAACTCATTTTCCGTTAAGATTACCTTGTTCATTCTGTTCCCTCCTCGTCAAATAATTGCGCATGTAATTCCTCATTAGACGCCTGCCATAAATCCCGTCCGTCTTCCGTTTTGAAAACGTTACGACGGATTAGCGCCTCGATGTAGATTTCTTTCAGTAATAAATCGTGTAACTGCATTGCCCCTCCGTTTGTATTGCTCATGTAACCTATTCGTAGGTTTCTAGAATTTTGTCTACGTATTTAAGCTTAGAATTTACGTTAATAACCTTTCGTTACTTGTCGTTCTTGTTGACGTTCAATTACTCCGGTTACACTTCCGATGCTACACTCAACTTTCTGCTTAACGCCTTTTAGCGTGTGCATGACCGATTGCAATACCGCTTGATCATCCTTTGCCTTACGACGTTCCTTGCGAATACGTTTCAGCTCTTTCAACAAGTGAGTGCCACGCGCTGTAGTAAACGTCTCAATTTCAATAGTATGTAGGATATCTTGCTGCGCTAAATCTGTTTGTGACTTACGTTGATTCGTTTGTTGCATATCGGACTCTAGTGATTCTAGTTCCGATAGAATACGTTGCAATCTTTTCGTTACATCTCTCATCGTAAACACCTCCGTTTTTTAATTCGTTTTATTTATATAAATCGTTAATGCTTTTAAAACCTGACGATTTCACTTCGTTCATCGTATCTAATCATCTATTAGCGACGTTCTTTTATATAAGTAATTACCGCTGAATTTATTAACGATGGAAGGATATTTCGTTAGAAATAGACTTCAAGGTTTTGGGTTTGCAATTGATATATAAAATAACTAATACATAAATAACTAATAATTCGTCTTCAGCTCATGAAGTACCCCGGTGCATATCTTGAAGTACTCCCCCTTCATCTCATGAGTTTAGTCCTCTATAAGTATCGAAGGTCGATGAAATTTCGGGAACTCATCCGGTATAGGTAACAACGTATATAGATTCGATGTTTGCCCTTTACCGTCGTTTCTAAGCCGTTTTTCTACTTTTATTAACCGTAACTCTTCTAATTTCTTAACCGCTGCTCTAACGGTATTTTCGGAGCACATACACTCCTTAGCGATTCGACTTACACTTGGATACGAAGTTCTCGTTTCATAGTCTGCGTATTTACATAAGATAACGTAGACCATTTTCTCATAGACCTTTCCGAACACTTTCGTATCATGTAATACGCCGTAGTCAATATTCACGTATTTACGGGTATTAAGCGCAACTACTCGATCTCTAATTTCGCTCATTCTCTCACCAACTTTATAACCGGTAGGATCGTATACACCGTATTCTCCCATTGCTGCGTACGCTCGTGTCTGCGCCTCTCCTTAACGACTAAAGGCTTTCCATCCCAACGATACTCACATAACTTTTTGATACGCCTATTAGCGCTCTCACGGCTTATATTAAGTCGTTTTGCAATCATGTCTTGCGTTGGGTAACATTCGCCCTCTTCATCCATAAATGACGCTAGTACGCAAAGTGTCGTCCATCTTTCCGGACCTAAGTCCGCTATTAAACCGGAGTGTACTGCGTCGACATACATCTTTAGAAAGATACGTGTCTCTCGCTTTCCGCTCGTAATTGAATATTCCGTTTGGGCTTCGATTGATACTAAGTTGCTATTTTCGCTTATTGTGCTCACCCGTTTCCACCTCCGTGTAATGCCTTGTGAACTCCTTACAAATCGTTTGACGCATCACTTTGGAACCTCGCGCACTTTTTTAGAAAAAAAATAAATTATTTACGTTTTTCTACTTTTTACACCCCTACACAATTAGTGACTTTGACGGTAGAATACAAGTAATGGAAACTATCATTACGTCTTGTGACCAAATTAAAGGAGGTCATTCGATATGAATGGAAGTATAAAACAAAATAAAAAGACAGGTAATTGGGATTTCATATTTAATATTGCGAAGGACCCTATGACTGGGAAACGCAAACAAATTAGAAGAAGAGGTTTTAAAACTAAGCAAGAAGCTAACGAGGAAATGATTAAGCTAAAAGCGGAAATTCTAACTAATGAATATCTTGAGCCTACGTACATGACTTACGAAAAATTTATGGACGAGTATTTTCAAGAACGTAGGAATAAGTTACAGAAGTCGACTTACACCTCTCATTTTGCTTTGTATCAAAAAACGATTAAACCGAAGTTAGGTCACTTTAAATTACAAGAGATGACCGCGAGGCATTTACAGCGATTTGTAAACGATCTAGTAGACGAGTCACACTATGCGGAGGATACAATCATATTAATTTTTCGAATAATAAGCGCTTCGTTTAAGAAAGCATTTCTAGTACGACTGGTAAAGTTTAATCCAACTATCGGGGTCACCTTACCGAAAGTGACTCGTAAAGAAATGAGAGTTTGGACATTAGAACAGGTTACTAAATTCATAAATGAAGGAAGACGTGTTAAATATCCTACACGCTACTATATCGGGTACTTAATGGCCGTACTTACTGGTATGAGGCAAGGTGAAATATTAGGTTTGCGTTGGAAAGACGTTGATTTAGAAAACGGTATTATCTACATCAGACAGACTTTAACTGTAGGTAGAGCGTTGAAAGTCGGAGCAAAAAACGAGGCGAGCGTAAGGTCACTACACATCCCTACCGTGCTTATAGAAGAACTAGAGTCACATAAAAAGTTAATCCGACAGGAAAAACTTATCTATGGCGAAGATTATACAGACTTAGACTTAGACTTAGTCCTTCCTACAATTCACGGAAGACCTTTAGAGCCACGGAGTTTCCGTAGAGCGTTCTATTCACTTACGAAGCACTTAGAGCTTCCTCAGATACGTATACATGATCTACGGCATACTCACGCGACAGTGTTGATACAGCAAAATATTAACGTGAAATTAATATCCGAACGGCTAGGGCATACGGATATTGGTACGACACTAAATACGTATAGTCACGTACTACCAAGTATGCAAAAATCGGTAGCGGAAAGGCTAAACGAACTTTTTGGCGGAAGTGACCAAAGTAGTGACTCGTGATTTTAACGGAGAACCCTTTCAATCTCCTTCCCCAACTCTTCCGGCTTCGTCTGCGGTGCAAAACGATCTATCACTTTTCCGTCTCGTCCTATTAAAAACTTCGTAAAGTTCCACTTTACCACCTTCATGCCAAGTATGCCCGGTGCCTGCTCCATCATATATGTATATAATGGATGCGCGCTATCACCTTTTACATCAACTTTAGCGAACATTGGAAAGGACACACCGTAATTTAATTCACAGAAACTTGTAATCTCTTCTTCTGTGCCTGGTTCTTGTCCTCCAAATTGATTGCATGGGAAACCTAAGATTTCAAACCCTTGCTCTTTATACTTTTCATAAATCGCTTGTAATCCTTTATATTGCGGTGTAAATCCACATTTACTTGCAACATTTACAATGAGAAGAACTTTACCTTCATACTCTCGCAACGATTTTTCTTCCCCTGTAATTGTTTTTGCAGAAAAATCATAAACTGTCATATATATTTGCCCCTCTCTATCATTTCATACTTATTATCATATATGTATTTAACTTTCTCGTCTAATGAGAGCGCTTTATTTCTGTTCAAAAATTCGACACAAACTACTAGACAAATAGCTTGGAAAGTTTTACAATTGAATTGTGAACAAAATGTGACAGTTTACCTTCTAAATTGTGACATTTTCAATTCCATTATAATAAATCAAGGATGGTGTTGATAATGAAAACTGCACAACGTGAAATGATTTCAAATCGCGAGTTTTACTTCGTATTATACATGATGTTACTATTTGTTACCGGTTGGCTTATGGACGTAAATGGGCTATTTCTAAGTAAGTACTTTACACTTGCAGGAATGATTTCTCTTCCACTAGTTGGCGGACTTGTCGGATTCTTTATTATGTCAATTACTAAAGATCAAACTAAATAATAGCATTACATAAAGGCAGAAAACGATTTTTCGTTTTCTGCTTTTTCTTTTATAATAAAAAGAATACTACATTACAAGGAGTGATATATGTGAAAAAAGTAGAGCAACTCTCTTCACAACTATACTTGATTGACGATCATGATTTACAACATGACGAGCGTACAGGTACATATGTTTTAGTTGGTGATGATATTACTTTAATTGAAACGTGTGCTGCCCCTTCTCTTCCTTATCTTTTAAATGGTTTACAACAATTACAAATTAACTTAGCTGATGTTAAAAATATCATTGTTACGCATGTTCATCTTGATCATGCTGGTGCAGCCGGATTAATGATGGAAAAATGTCCAAATGCGACTTTATTTGTCCATTCGCGTGGTGCTCGTCATATGATTGACCCTACAAAATTAATTCAAGGTGCTAAAGCTGTATATGGCGATGCTTTTGATAAGCTCTTCAATCCGATTCTTCCAATTCCAGAAAAGCGAGTCCATATTGTGAAAGATGGTGAGACACTACAAATATCAGAAAATCGGATACTAACTTTTTACGATACACCAGGGCACGCCAAACATCACATAAGCATCCATGATTCCTTAACAAATGGCATTTTTACAGGTGACACAATTGGGATTTATTATCGAGAACTAGCTGAACTTGACGTGGAACTATATTTACCGACCACATCTCCTTCACAATTTCAACCGGATGCGATGATAGCAGCAAAAGATCGTATTCGAAATATGAAAGTTGACTCGATCTACTTTGGGCATTACGGTGCATCTTCCCATGTTTCTGAAGTATATAAACAGCTTGAATACTGGCTCCCTATCTTTGTTGAAGCTGGAAAGCAAGTATTTGAACAAAATCAGGATTTTGAAGCGGCAAGTCATGAACTGTATGTTTTGCTACTTGAAAAGGTATCCTCTCACCTTTCCCAGAAAGGCGTACCATCCACTCACTCTATTTATGATGTGATAAAGCTAGATATGGAAATTAGCGCAATGGGGATTATTGACTATTTAACAAAACAAGAAAAGATTGAAACAACTATTAACTAAAAGAAAAAAAGAGGATATGATGCTCTTTT
Source organism: Bacillus sp. UNC437CL72CviS29 (assembly GCF_000482345.1). Taxonomy (NCBI): domain Bacteria; kingdom Bacillati; phylum Bacillota; class Bacilli; order Caryophanales; family Bacillaceae; genus Bacillus; species Bacillus sp. UNC437CL72CviS29. The sequence continues at coordinate 7,366 of NZ_AXVB01000014.1, forward strand.
TCAAGCATATATCCTCTTTTTTGGAATATGCTTTTTACTTTCCCTCTTCTCTATCACTCTATTCCACACGTAAGAATTATAATTTTCCTGTATAATACAGTTATCCAATGATTTACGGAGGAATGCTGGAATGTTTTTTCAATTTTTCTACTAGCAGTCATTATGGCCTTTATTAGCGGGCGTTTAATTGGTACAAAGTTAAATCTTCTCAAGCAAGCAAGTGCAGCAATTATGGGGGTGACAGTTACATCAGCTATGTATTGGTTCATGTATTTGCGTTACCACGATGAATCTATTGTTGGTGTAGATAGATATTTTTGGCTTGGAAGCTCATTAATTGTTTCCATGTTGTTTTATCTTATGTTTGAACTATTTGATCCAATTAGACGCGAAGAAAAAGAAGAAACCCTAAATGGGAGTCGCAATCCGATCTCCAATTTTTTTGATCGAATAGGGAGACAAAAAAGGTATATGCGCGTTACTTCCATCGCTTTAAAACATGGAATGGGTAAATATTTAGCTCTTAAAAGAACACCTGAAGCGGACTACAAACTTGCCATTGCACTCCGAAATACACTAGAGGAATGCGGAGGTGTGTTTATCAAATTTGGACAGGTATTATCAACCCGTTCTGATTTACTCCCTTCCTCCTTTATTCATGAATTATCAAACCTTCAAGAGAATGTCACACGTCTATCTCATGATCAAGTGGAAGGGATACTAAAGAATGAGTTATCTGTGCCAAAAGATGAGCTATTTAGCTTTTTTGATATGGAGCCATTAGCAGCTGCTTCCATCGGACAAGTTCACAAAGCAAAACTTAAAGCTACTAATCAGGACATTGTTGTGAAACTTTTACGCCCAGACATTTCTTCTACAATACAGCGTGATCTAGATATTCTTATGCACTTTGGATTTCTAACAAATCTAATTGGGCCAAAAATATCGGATTTCTTGATTTAGCACAAGGTTTCTCTATTGCAATGAAAGAGGAAATTGATTTCAAAATTGAAGCTCGTAATTTCAAACAAGTTTCAGCTTCTATGGAAAATAGCCAAACGAAAGTGAAAATCCCGAAAGTATATCAAGAATACAGTAACTCCAAAATCCTAGTTCTTGAATTTCTAGATGGTGTTAGTGTGAAAAATGGTACAGCACTATTAAACGAATTACATATTGATACGAAGGAAGTACAACGGCAGTTATTTGACTGTATATTAGAACAGATTTTCTTTAAAGGTATTTTCCATGCTGATCCTCATCGAGGCAATGTTTATATTCTTCAGGATGGAACTCCTGCATTACTTGATTTCGGTTCTGTTGGAAGACTCGGTACGTTGCAACAAAATGCCTTTAAACGATTACTTATCGGGTTTGAACGTAAAAATTCGTATATTTTACTCGATGGCCTACTTCAATTAGTTGAAACAAAACCATCAATTGATAAAGACAGCCTAGAACAAGCAATTAGTCAGCTATTAATTCAAAGTACATACTCATCTTCTAGTAGTTCAGAAGAATTCATTCAAGGGCTATTTCAAATCATCCCAGACTTCGAATTAGCTTTTTATCCGATGGTAGCTGGTGCTTTCCGTTCGCTTATTACTTTAGAAGGTACAATGCTACAATTAAACCCTCAGTTTAATTTAATGGATGAAGCAAAGCGCTTTGCTAAAGATCATGCAGTGAATTTTATGCCTGTTAGCAATTATACCGATTTAAAAGAAGCTGCAACAAATGAATTAATGTCTATATTACCTGCTGTGCGAAGAATTCCAAGGAAACTTGACGATTTAAGTTCAAAGCTAGAGAACGGCAAACTATCCCTGAAAGTCGGATTTTTCTCAGATCCAACAAATGCTTCTTTTGTTACTACATTTATCTCGCAACTCCTTATCACTCTTATAGGAACAGCATTTGGGGGCATTTCAATTCGTGTCTTATATTTAGCAAACGACGCAAAAGAGCCAAATGATCAATTTTTGAGTGTGGTTGGCTACGTCGGTTTATTTATTAGCGCAATTCTCCTCGTGAGAGTAGCGATACATGCAGTAAGGAAATTTAAGTAATAATTTTCATAATTACAGAAAGAAGAGCCTCTTATAAAACAAAGGCCCTTCTTTTCATAAACTTAATTTATTTGTTGGACTTTTTCATTTACATATTGCATAAACTGATCCGCTTGTAAAAATTCTGCTTTATAAGCTTCAGGAACTTCATTTATTGTTACACCTTCACTGGATTTGATTTTTGCTTGTATTTTTTCATATGTCATTAAAGCATCTATATACTGTTTATATTCTTCAGAAGTTAATACTTCTTTACTAGACTTCTCCCCATTCAATTTATCAAAATACGGCTGGAGTTCCATTGATACCTTTTTCATTTCTTCTTTTTTCGCCGGCGATAATTGATCATAATCAATATTACCGTTTGAATCACCATATTCAAGTTTTGCATTTGCAAGTTTTTTTAAATACTTTGTAAAATCTTCGTATTCCTTTTCTCCAATTTCATCTTTTGCCTGAGACAATTTCGCATTTAAGCGCATATAACCTTCTAAGGTTGCACTTCCTGCATGTTTTTTCAAGTTTTCAAATGATCCGTATATGCCATCCGCTTTAATCGATTGATATGCAAATCCTGTCGTTGGAATTAACAGTGCCGCTGCAAGCACTCCTGTGATAATACGCTTTTTCATCGTTTTCCCTCCGCGCTTCATTTTTACTTGAACCATTATTTTTTCTTTTAACTCCGGCGATGGTTCAATTCCCGTCGCTTCTTCTTGTATAGATTCCCTTACCCGATTATCTAAACTCATTTCACGTCCCCTACCTCTCCTAAAAAGATCGCCTCCACTTGCTCTTTTTGACGTAATTTCTTTAATGCCGCATGAATTCTTGATTTAACTGTCCCTACTGGAATATGTAAAATATTTGCTACTTCTTCTTGTGAATAATCATGTAAATAACGTAGTATAATGACTTGCTTCAATTTGTAAGGTAATTTATGAATAAGTGCAATGAGCTTTTGATTCGACATCTTGTTCACAACATCATTAGAAAAATCAAATTCAATCGGTTTTCTCTGTTCTTCAGCTTTCTTGACAATGCGTAAACGCATCCACCTTGTTCTCCGATATGAGTGAATTTGTCTGATTGCAAGCCCTATTAACCACGGTCGAAAGGGCTTTTCTCGATTATATTTACTAAGTGATTGATATAACTGTATGTATATTTCCTGGACTACATCATCTACATCTGTTTTTTCCTCTATCAAAAAATGTGCTGTCTTATAAACATCTTGAATCGTTATATCATATAGCTCACTGTATGCTTCTTGATTTCCTGATAGAGTTAATTGAATAAGACGCTGATAGTCTGTTTCTCCTTCCATTTACCTTCCCTCCTTTGTCTTACACTATATATTGGCAAGTAAAAAACATTTCGTTCGATTTTTTTAAAAATTTTTTTCAATATAAATCAATATTAGGATTTAATATTTACTACTTTATAACGTTTGCTTATGGCCTCTTATAACAATTATATAATTTTCCAGTTTATGATAGGTGTTTAAAATGATATATATAATATATTTTGAGGAGGACGTCTAAATGAAAGCTATTGTTGTAACTGCATTCGGTGGACCTGAAACGATGAAGTATACAGAAGTAGATATGCCGATTTTTAATGAAAAGCAAGTGTTAATTCGCGTTATCGCAACAAGTGTCAATTTTGCTGATATTAAATCCCGTCATGGGAAAAAAGGAAATGGAAAACTACCATTTATTCCTGGTATAGATGCAGCAGGAATTGTAGAACAAGTAGGTTCGGATGTAAAAAACATCCGCGTAGGACAGCGTGTAATCACCTTTCCTCTTACTGGTTCGTATGCTGAATATGTTGTCGCCAATGAAAACCTTACGTTTGTGTTACCCGATGAAGTTGACTTCACCACTGCCGCTGCTTGTCCTGTTGTATCTTTTACGAGCTACAACTTACTTGCAAATGTCGCAAGATTACAGCAAGGTGAATCGATCCTCATTCATGCAGCTGCCGGCGGAATTGGAACAACAGCCATTCAATTAGCAAAAATATTAGGAGCTGGAAAAATCATTGGAACAGTCGGAAGTGAAGCAAAAAAGAAAATCGCTTTAGAAGCTGGGGCTGATCATGTTATTTGTTATCAAAATGAAGATTTTGTAAAGAAGGTAAATGAACTGACTAATGGAGAAGGTGCAAATGTTATATTAGATTCCATTTCTGGTACAATATCAGAAAAAAGTTTAGAATGTCTCGCTTACTACGGCCGCCTCGTCCATTTTGGAAATGCGAGCGGTGAAATTGGCACATTCCATACAAAAGATTTACATGCAAGCTGTCGTTCTATTCTTGGCTTTAGCTTTGGAACAACTCGAAAGAAACGTCCTCAATTACTCCGTCATACCGCTGATCAAGTTTTTCATTATTTACGTGATGGAAGCCTGCAAATTGAAATTGGTAAACGGTTTACACTTCAAGATGCAGGGAAAGCACATGAATGGATCGAAAGTAGAAAAAGTACTGGGAAAATTATTTTGAAGGTCAAATAGAGGTGTCATTTATGGGATCACGCATTATGCATTTAATTATTGCAAACGGTATTGCAGAGAGATTATCCATTCAAGATAAAACTTCCTTCTTACTAGGCGGAATCGCTCCTGATGCAGTTCATTCAAAAGTAGAAAAAGAAGTCTCTCATTTCTACGCTGGTACTACAAAGAACTATACGAGAAGAATCGATTTTGATTCATTTTTTTATAAATATGAATCATTCATCGACTCCCCTTTTATTTTAGGATATTACACACACCTTATTGCCGATGATAATTGGCTAAACGGTTTTTTTCTTCCTTGGCTCCAAAATAGAATCGAGCATGATCAAGCAATTTTATCCCTGTATCATCATGATTTTAAATTGTTGAACGCAAAACTATTACATCATTACGATAAAGAGCAGCAATTCCTTTCTATTCTAAATCAAAAAGCAAGCATACCAAAGATTAAGGAAGTAACAGAAGAAAACGTTCTAGCTTTTAAAAAGCTTATTTTTGATGATATGGTATTTCCACAGCAAGATCTGTATGCCGAATTACAAGTATTTACGTTTGACCAAATTGTCGGTTATGTAGAAACTGCTATTGAGAAAGGTGTTTTCTTTCTTAGAAAGGCTCTAACATAATTATTTAACCTTTTAAACACAAAAAAGACGTGACTACTTTATACATGTAGACACGCCTTCTTACTTTCATCATTCTCCCATTAAGAGAAGTCTCTTATTATCTAGGCTTCTTCTTCCCAGTAAATGCAGGTTTCTTTTTCTTTGGTGCTTTCGGTTTTGACTCTACAAAAGTACCTTTAAACATTTCTTGCTTTTTAAATTGAATGCCTAACTTTTTCGCAAATTGGAGTAGTTTACGCTCTTCTTGCGGAGTAACAAGAGAAACAACTGTCCCCTCTTTTCCCATACGTCCTGTACGACCTGAACGGTGAATGTATTGATCTAATGTATCTGGTAATTCTAAGTGAATTACGTGTGTTAAATCATCAATATCTAATCCGCGCGCTGCAATATCAGTTGCAAGTAGAATTTCTAATTTCCCTTGACGGAATGCGCGCATCGTCGCTTCACGTTCTTGTTTGCTTGCTTCTGCATGAAGAGCGGCTGCTTTCATTTTGCGATACTTTAATTTTTCAGCAATTTCATCTAAACGATATGGATCGTTTAGAAAAGCAACTGCTTTTACATTACCCGTATGCATAATTCTTCTTACATAATCATTTTTCTCACGACGCTCACAAACGACATACGTATGTTCCACTAAACTTTTTGTTTCCGTGCGTTTAATGCGAACTAATTGTGGTTCTACTGCAAAATCACGTGCTGCTTCTTCTGCATCTTTTGTCATTGTTGCAGAGAAGAATACTAATTGACGATCACGCATTGTTGATTTAATGACATCTAATACCGATTCCATCATCTTTTGTTTTACAATTTGATCAAACTCATCAAATACAATTGTCTTTACTTCATGCATTTTTAATTTTTTCATGCGAATTAATTCTAAAATACGTCCTGGTGAACCAACAATTACTTTTGGGTGTTTCTTTAACTTCTCTACTTGGCGCTTAATGTCCGCACCACCAATTAAAGATGCACCTGAAATATCAGTTCCTGCTGTAAACTTTTGAACTTCTTCATGAATTTGCATAACAAGTTCACGTGTTGGTGCTAAAACGACAACTTGTGGTTGTTTCACTTCAGGATTAATTTTATGTAAAAGTGGTAGTAAGTACGCTAATGTTTTTCCGGTTCCAGTTGGAGACTCAGCTATAACGTCTTGTCCTTCTAAAATGGTTGGAATTGCTTGCTTTTGAATTTCAGTAAACTCTTTAAAACCAGCCTTCTCCCAAGCTTGTTGCAAAAATGGTTGCATATCTTTTATCATTTGTTTTTCTCCTTTATCTCTATTTTTGAAGAAAATGTTGTATTGCTCGCACTGTTTCTATCATGTGAGAAATAACAGCTATTAAATCATCAACATGGTCTTCTGTAATCGCTTTTTGAAATAGAACTTCTACTTTATTATGATATGAAATCGCTTGCTTATTATATTCGTATGAAATTTGTTGCGTAATCATTCGCTCTTTTCCCCAGATAAATTGTAACAAACTTTCGATTTTTTGGCAGTCTGTTTCTGGGTGCTGCATAGGGAACGTGAAGCGTAGTTTCATTTCACATCCTGGTATAAACTGTGGCACCTCTAATATCTCACCTGATAGGTTCTTCGCATCTACAGACAGTGAAAACGTCGCTTCTACTAGCGGTTCAAACTGTTCAGTTAATTGAAATGAAATATTATATATGCGGCTTAGCGATGCAAGGTCCATCATATCTTTTCGATCAGTTACAAGAATATCACCATGTAAATCAAAATCATAGACAGCTCCTTCAACGATTACTTTTAAGTTGTCAAAAGCAGTTGGATCAAACATAATTTCCTCCAAAAAACAGGCGCCTTTCGATGGAAAGGCGCCACTTGATGTATATATAGTTTACAGATAAACGAGATGAATTACAACCTTTTAGAATAAACCTACTGCTTTTCCATCTTCATTTACGTCCATTTGAAGTGCAGCTGGTTGTTTTGGAAGACCTGGCATTGTTAACATTGTACCAGTTAACGCTACAATAAAGCCTGCACCGATAGATGGTTTCAATTCACGAATTGTAACGATAAAGTCAGATGGTCGTCCTAACTTTGTTGCATCGTCAGAAAGAGAATATTGTGTTTTCGCCATACATACTGGCAAGTTACTCCAACCTTCTCCTGTAAATTGAGCCAATTGCTTACGTGCTTTTGGAGCAAATTCAATATCTTTTGCACCGTATACTTTTTGAGCAATTGTACGAATTTTTTCTTCTAATGGCAATTCTAAATCATAAAGTGGTGCGTATTTATTGTCACCTTTTTCAATTACCTTTAATACTTTCTCAGCAAGGTCCACACCGCCTTGACCACCTTTTTCCCAAACTTCTGTTAAGGAGACTTCGTAGCCACGCTCGTTACACCATTCTTGTAAGTATGTAACTTCTGCATCTGTATCTGTAATGAATTTGTTAATTGCGATTACGAATGGAACACCAAACGCTTGAATTGTTTCAACGTGTTTTTGTAAGTTTTCCATTCCTTTTGCTAGCGCATCTACATTTTCTTCTTTTAACTGATCTTTCGCCACACCGCCGTGCATTTTAAGCGCACGGATTGTTGCAACAATAACGACTGCTTCTGGTTTAATGCCTGCTGCACGCGCTTTAATATCTAAGAATTTCTCAGCACCTAAGTCCGCACCGAAACCAGCTTCTGTAATCACATAATCACCTAATTTTGCTGCCATTGTTGTAGCGATAACACTGTTACAACCGTGAGCGATGTTCGCAAATGGCCCGCCGTGAATAATTGCTGGTGTATTTTCTAATGTTTGTACTAAGTTTGGTTTTAATGCATCTTTTAATAGAAGTGTTAACGCTCCTTCTACGCCTAAATCTTTAACTGTTACAGGCTCATTATCCATATTATAAGCAACTACAATACGAGATAAGCGTGCTTTTAAATCTTGAATATCTGTCGCAAGGCAGAACACTGCCATAATTTCAGATGCTACTGTAATATCAAAACCGTCTTCACGCGGTACACCTTGAACTGGTCCACCAAGACCAATTACTACATTACGCAATGCACGGTCATTTAAATCTACACAACGTTTCCATACAATTTTTCGTGTATCAATCTTAAGTACATTTCCTTGTTGAATATGGTTATCGATAAACGCAGCTAATGCGTTATTTGCAGTTGTAATGGCATGAATATCACCAGTAAAGTGAAGGTTGATATCTTCCATTGGTACAACTTGTGAATAACCTCCACCTGCTGCACCACCCTTTAGTCCCATTGTCGGTCCTAGTGATGGCTCACGAAGTGCAATTACTGCTTTTTTACCAATTTTATTAAATGCTTGACCTAAACCAACTGTTACTGTTGATTTACCTTCTCCTGCTGGAGTCGGGTTAATCGCTGTTACTAAAACAACTTTTCCGTCCTTCTCAGTTTGTAAGCGCTTAAAAATATCAAGAGATAATTTCCCTTTATAATGACCATAAGGCTCTAGTTCTTCTTCTAAAATATTTAACTCAGCTGCAACCTCTTGAATTTTCTTCATACTTGCTTCTTGTGCTATTTCAATATCGGATTTAACTGTTGTAGTAGTTGGCATATTCCCTAGTCCCCCTTTAATTGGTTCTGCCCATATTGTATCAGTTTTTTGTATTTTCTGCACTTATTTACCTCCTAATTTTTTCTCATTTCTTTAAGCATTATTTTTTCAACATAAATACCCACAAAAATGTTAGAGCTTGCTGCAGTTCTACTGATAATTGTCCAAGCATTTTTTCGTTTACCCCTCGTTTATATACACCTATACCATCTACTATTTGAAATCCTTGCTCCTCAGCAAGCTTTTCAAATTCCCAAGGCATCATTGTATTACAAACAACATCTTTTCCATATAAACGAGGATAGCTATTTTCACGTGGTTTTGCTGTTGGTCCTAAAATTGCAATACACGCATATCCATCAGGTCTCAAAACACGTTTTATCTCATCTAACGCCTGTAAGGGCTGCTCTGTCCATTCTAACGAGTTCACCGCTAATATCGCTGGAAATTGTTCAGTCTCAAAGGGCAATGAAGAAAGATCTCCTTTCACAAATGACAAATTCGGCCCTTCTCCGCGTTCCTTTCCTTTTTGAATCATTTGCTCAGATAAATCTATACCGCACGCTTTATATCCTGCTAGACTTAATTTATATGTACCATACCCATCACCGCAGCCAACATCTAGAACTGCCACACCATTTTCTACATACTTTTCAAAAAATGGGATGATCGTACTTCGACTTCCATAATCCCACATCTCTTGACTATTTTGATTCCAAGATTCCGCATTATCGTCCCACTTTTTTTCTGCGGATTTATGCCAATTAAACTTTGTCATGTTTCCCCCTACTTTCACTTGTTTTCACTCATTCCATTCTACATCATTTTCCAATATTCCTGTTTATTCTTGCGGAGAGATGGATAAGATAGCAACAGACTTATGCATTCTCCAAATTTTGTATTACTTGGATATAACTCATACTCATGTTCTCGTCTATTTGAAAAATAATAAAGATACACCCAATTGAAAGAGAGGGATGTACATGCCAAAAAAACGAACACATCATTTTAAAAGTGGTGAAAAAAACGAAGAATATGCAGCTGAAATCTCACCAGGGCATCTTCCAATTCGACATAGACGCAAAGAAATTGCACATGAAATAGAAGGTACAAATACTGGTACAGTTATCGGTTATGTAGCACTATTTCTTTCTTTATTCTCAATTGCTTTTTATCCAGTTACCCTTGGTTCTCTTTCCATTTTAATTGGCCTATTAGCCGTTAATTTTGGAGCAAAAACACTTGGATATACAGCCATTGGATTTGGTAGTTTTTCTGTTTTATTTACGTTATTGTATCCACTTGCTTTATCAGCATTATAAAACACACCAAGTATTACTTGGTGTGTTCACTCGTGATACAACATAATATGTCCACATGCGCAGCAATGCTTTGCTGTAATTTCTTGAAACACTGGATAGTTTTCTTCATCCCTATGTTCAATGAATACCTTTTCAAAACGATACATGTTTTGGGCGTATGCCCAGTCTTGTTTCGTACGTGCATATAATGTAGATGAAAAGAACTCTTCTCCACCACAAACTACACATATTTTTTTCATTCTCATCCCCCCTACGCTTGTCTTACTTCATTTATATGAACATACGCATAAAAAAAAGACCTTCTATCATTAGAAAGTCTCTTCCGTAACAAAAAGAAATGTATTAAACATACCTATTCCGCTATACTCTTTCTTTTTACCAGCTTCTGTTTCAAAAGTTTGTTTCACTGTTATAAAAAATACACCGTTTCGTGTATCTGTGCTTACAAACTTCATTTTTTGTTCTTTCTTGCCTACATTTTGGGTGCATTCAAAGCTACCTTGATTACAAATCAATGCATACTTATCCTCTAAATAAGACCTGAAATCAGATTCTTTCGGACAAGTTAAAAGTAGTACTGCAACAAGAATAATGCTGACAATACCTACCGCTGTATAATATTTCTTCATTGTTTCTCCTTTCAAAAAACAAGAAAACTTGACCTAAATTGCCAAGTTCTCTTAGTCCACAACCCATTGCCACTCTTGTTCTTTCTTATCAAAAATAAGCCAGCCAGTTTCGGTTGCATCTTCTTTTAATTCCTCTATGTTATCTAGTACTTCATCCGTACTTTCATACGAACCAACTACATACACAGGAATCTCTAAGCCTCTTCTTGACTCAATTTTCCCCGCTAAATCAATGTACAGTCCGTCTTCCATTAAGGGAACAAGCCCAAGAATAACTTCTTTTGAAATTGCTGGGAATATTTTCGATTTTTGAAAGAAAGAAAATCGTTTTTTTCCAAATGAACCGAGTTTGTACGGAATTACTTTGCTAAGCATTCCTACAAAATCAGCAATTCTACGGTAATACACTTTGTTGTACCAACCATCATCATGTGAAAAATAGACAAATCTATTTTTCAAAAGTGGGAAAAACGCTCTCCCAAGTGGTTCTTTTTTGTGAGCCAAATATAACAATTCTGCAATTTCCTTTGGCTCCAATTCATCTAAATCACTTGCATCATCAAAGTCCACCCAACAGAACTCATCAAATTCATCAATCTCTGCTTTCATTAATTTATGTATGTTCTCTTCTTCGACATATTCGAATAAAGTATGATAGTGAAAATCAGTCCACTCAAAATTATGTTTTAAAAGCAACACTTGATGAAGCGGTGAAGGGATATTACTTGCAAACTCTTCAAATGTAATTCCAGATGTAATAAAACAATGACCCCGACGATTACCATTAATATATATCATATTCTTTACTTGGTCAGATCCTCCAGACAAAGCACCTAGCCACCTTCGTTTTAAATGTTTCAATTCTATAGCATATTTTAACATGAAAAATTTTAGAAACATAGAAAAAACTTCAAAAACTATTTACAATTTCATTAGTTTTATTACATACTGATTACAAGAAAAAAAGCCTATTGAAAAATAGGCTTTTTTACGCGATTTCGTCCGGATTTTGCGGATGATGATTTTCAGTATGCTTTTCATTCTTTTGAAATATGGATTGAATCTTATCAATCGTTTGTGGCGCTAACTCAATCATTTTTTCAGCTAGATGTGTAGCATTTTGTAAGTGAAGAATATTCACGCCATCTTTATTCACTACAAGAAAAGCTACCGGGGTAATGGAAACACCACCCGCACTTCCACCGCCGAATGCTGGATTACCTTGTGCTCTTTGACCATCATTTGTTTGAAAATCCGATCCCCCTGCTCCAAATCCAAACGCTACTTTGGAAACAGTTAACACTACACCGCCGTCAGCCGTCTGAACAGGCTCTCCAACAATCGTATTAACATCGACCATTTCCTTTAAATTTTCCATTGTTGCTTTCATTAATCCTTGAATTGGATGATCCACCGTTCATAACCTCCTTTGTCATATCTTTCCTAGTTTTTCCTAAACTTTGTGAACTAAACATAAAATTTTATATTGATTTCAAAAACAATAGGTTTAAATATTCAGAAAAAATAGAACAAAGAAGAGATTATGATGATACGAAAATTAACAAAGCGTGATCATGAACAAGTGCTTACCTTTTTAGCATATCACGCAAGGAGGAAATTTCTAAATCCTTTTCACCTAATATCTTTTTCGGTTGATCATTTTCCGCCTCTAGTTGTTTGACCTCAGCCGGTGAAACCGCTTCATGACGCCCAGCTACTTGTCAATCATGATCTTGAAAAGCTTTTACCCATTTGTGTACTAAGTTTGGACTGAAATCATGCCTTCTAGCTACTAATGCTTTATTTCCAGTTTCTATTACTTCTTGTACCACTTCTTGTTTAAATTCAATAGAATGTTTTCTTCTTTGCATAATAAATACCCCCTTAATTGGCTACCTCGAGTATAAAACAACCACTCTTAGTAAGATTCCAAGTTCATTAGGGGGCTAAAGAGATACTTGCTATACTTCCTTTTCATTTGCCTTTTAAATCACCTTTTCACCCTCCTATTATTTTCTCATCCTATTTCTACAATTGGCATTCGGATATTATTTTCTAGATTCTCAGACTCAATTACAATCGCCATAAGTCCCGTTTCTGAACTCGTTTCATGGAATTCCCCTTTATTCCAGAAGACAGCTTGACCGGGTTGCACTTTCTTTTTCATTTTATCTGCGCCACAGACAAGTCCTTCCCCTTGCACAATAAGAAGCAGCTGGGGAACAACTGCTTCATGATATCCAATTATTCCTTTTGGTTGTAAATGCATACAACCAATATGTACCTCTCCCTCATGTTTTACTATATTTGACATAATAAAATTAGAATGAAACACTGCTATGTGATTCCCTACCTTTTCACTGAAATCGAATATCTTCATCTTATCTCCTCCTAAATCATCCCCTACACATGTAACACCATTCTTACCGTTTGCATCATGTGTCCCTCAAAGTCTTCTTCAAATTGCTCTAAAGCTGCAAAGCCCTTTGCTTCATAAAACCGTTTCCCTTTTTCATTTGCTGCTTCTACATGAATATAAATCTTTCTAACCCCTTCTAAATAGGTAATACCTCTTTGTAATAAAGCTGTCCCAATTCCTTTTCCTTGATGCTCCGGCAATAAATAAATAGCCCCTAATTCTGCTTCATTTTGATATTTTATAGGTGAAAAGTTAGCAAATCCAACAACTTGATCATCCACTTCTACTACGAATAAGTGTGAATGTTCCAAACGTCGTTTCATCATTTCAAATGAATATGCTTGTCCTAAGAATTTATCTTGAATCTCTTGTGGAATAAGTCCTCTATATGTAGCATGCCAAGCCACTTTCGCCACTTCTTGTACAGCAATAATATCTCGTGCATTCATATCTCTAATTACATACGTCATATTAATGTCCCCATTTTTTTTAAGTTGCAGTGTGCTAGCACACTATAAGAAATTGGATTGTTATTTTCATAGTTCACTTTAATTAACTTTAAACCTTCTATAATTGCCTTTTGTGTACTAAAATTCTTATATACAAAATCCATTACACAAACGAATTGCTCTCGCTCTAAACGATTTGCAATCGTACAATTTGGCACCCACTTCTCTGGTACATAATACGACTGCGGGTAATCATGAAAGTCCATAAAATGATTATGAAACAATTGATGTAACTCTAGTAACCTTCTCGTTATCGTTGGTGCCAAAAAGATGGTTCCATTTGTAGGGAAAGTACCCACAGAAGAAAATTCAACTGGAAAGCACCCTATATCCTCTGTAAACTCTTCTAATTTCTCTCCATACGCTTTCAAATCCAAAGTATGATAATCAGCCAATGTAATATGAGGCTCTAGGTCTTTATTATGTACAATGTCCGTTAGCCCTTCTCTAATCACTTTCATATCCTTCAAAAACTCCTCATCAAATGTAGCAATAACGGCGTACATCTTTCTTCACTCCTTTGTTTCTCTTAACTCTTCCCACTCTTCTCGAATCATTCCCATTCGAATAGAATCATAATATATTCCATTATAGTAACGACATTTTCGCATTCTACCTTCTAATTTCATACCGATTTTTTCTGCGACTTTCATCATTCTTTCATTTCCAGACCAGGTTGTTAGTCCCACCCTACCAATCTCCATGTTTTCAAATAGCAAATCCCTATATAATCGCAAGGCTTCTGTTCCATAACCACCATTCCAATACGCTGGGTCATAAATCGTAATCCCTATTTCTAACCAGCGTGACGCCTTATATTCCCAATAGAAGCCAACTATCCCAATTATTTTGTTATCCGTTTCAATAATAAATTGCGACAGAGGCTCCTCTTTTAGCTTAGACTGTAAACTTTCCATATACACCGGATATTTCTGAATAGAAAACGGAAAGTATGGTGCATCCCACTTTTTCCACTCAGGGTTTTCTTCCTTATATATTTGTGAATATAAAGAATGTATATCTTTCTCTTCTATTTTTCTTACGATCACTTTTTTACCTTGTAAATATATATGTTCCATACTTTCCTCCCATACTATTAAATAGAATATTAGAATTTAACATACTACTAATATTATATTTATTTTTTAGAAAAATCAAACAATAACGATAACTTTGTTGTATAATATTGTAAAAAGATGTCGGAGGGATTTAATGTTACATAAAATATCTCAATTCACAATAAAACTTTCATCGATTGTTTTATCACTCTTACTATTGTTAAATTTACCTTATTTATTTGTTACTCAAGGCGGATTCACCTTTCAGCCGCTTCAATTTTTCAAACAGATTTTTACTATGTTACAAGAAGTTTTATCACCGGAATCCCTTATCGTTCTATCATCAGAAGCGAAGTTCGGCAATCTAAAAAAAACTCCGTTGTTTCCAACCGTATTAGAACCTTATATATATTCATTTACTGTTTTGTTCACAGCTTTTGTTCTTGCACTCTTTCTTTCATCTAGCATGGCATTTTTTTATTTTTTAGCAAAAGATTCTATCAAAAGGTGGATAAATCGACTTGTTTTTATATTAGAGGCTGTCCCTGACATGATGATGATGATTTGCTTACAAATGTTTTTCATTTGGTTTCTTAGGAAGTTCGGGGAATCTCCAGTCACAATTATTTCTTTTAATGAAAATCGAGCTTATTTACTTCCAATTTTATCTTTAGCGGTTTTACCTACATTACAAATGTTTCGGATGATGATTTTATATATAAAAGAAGAACATGGAAAACAATATGTAGAGGTTGCATATGGAAAAGGTCTTTCATCAAGTTATATACTATGTATCCACTTATTTAAAAATATATCTATTCACTTCTTCCACCATTTAAAAACAATTTTTGTTTTCTTACTTTCTAACTTGTTCATTTTAGAATTTATTTTTAATATGAAGGGCATTATTCAATTTTTATTTAGCAAGGCGTTTGTTTCACCTTCTGCTACATTTATCATACTTATCATGATTATTTTACCGTTTTATATTATCTTTCAAATAATCTCTTTAATGATGAATAGGTGGCAAAAACAAATAAAAGGAGAAACTCTATGAAATCTATTTGGAAATCAAAACGTTTTTTAGTCGGATTCATTTATCTTTTTGCATTAGTTACAGCTAGCTGTATTTATAGTTTGTTCTTTAAAGATAGTATACCAGAGGCACCTCTGTTGCTTTATAATGACAAGAATGAGTTACTTGGAAAGGCACCCTTTTCACCATCTTTAATGCCACCTTTTGGCTCTGACCGTTTTGGAGAATCGATCTTCTTACAAATTTTAGACGGAGCTAAATTTACAATTTTATTTGCTGTTGCAATTAGTTTATTACGTATTTTATTTGGGACATGTTTAGGTATCCTATTAAGCTTATACGCAGCAAAATGTAAAAGATTTTTCCAGGCATGTTCAGAGGTATTTTATTATATCCCAACTGTATTTATCGCATTTATGCTCATTACACCGGTTAATATTGAAATCACATCAAATGCAGATCGACTAAGTCCAAATATCCCATTTGCACTTTATCAAGCTATCATACTCATTTTTATTGCTCTCCCTACAATTTCTTTTTATATTTCATCAGAAGTTGATGAGTTTATGAAACAAGATTATATATTGAGCTCACAATTAATGGGGGCAAGCCGTTTTCATATTATTAAAAAACACTTGCGTGTCTTATTATTAGACCGAGCATTTGTTTTATTTATGGAGCATATTGTCCAAACACTCATACTTATGATCCATCTAGCATTACTTAACATTATAATCGGTGGGATACAACTGAAAGAAATGGACCAAGGTGAGTTCAAACCTGTTTCACTCTCGAATGATTGGGCAGGCCTTATTGGATTAAATCGTTATGAAATGAGTCTTTCATTATGGATTATCTTTTATACACTCATCACATTCTTTATTACTATACTTTTCATTAAACTTATGACTATTGGAATTCAAGATGCCCTAAAAACAAGGAGTTCGCAAGTAATAATAGTACAACCTGTTCAAGATCAAAAAATATATGTGAAAAATAAAGATTCTTTTTCATTTGCTTCTTTAGAGAAAAGAAAACGGTCTTCATTACATTTGTAAAAAATGATTGAACTTATACAAAAGAAAAACTATTTGTTAATCTATACTTTTTATATTAATGCAAATTCGCTCCCAAAGCCAACAACATAGAAAATAGGGGGATAAGTTCCCCCTATTTTCTCTCATTAGCTAACTGTCTTAATCTTTTTCTCACTTAACCTAAGTAAAATCCCTTTCTCTATCCAGCCTTCCACACCATCTTTTTTTATTAAATCATATCCCGTACAGCTATCATCAATAAGTGAAACAATATCACCTTTCCTTACACTTATTTGCGCACAAGAAATATCGGTTTTAACAGTATAATTACCTGCTTCATCTTGCTTTATATATTCATTTTTAACATATAATCGTTTATTTGTTTCTATTTGTTTGCATACTGTAAAATCATCATTTCCTTCAACTGGTACGATATGATAATACGGATACATGACTCCACCTTGCATCATTGGTTCCGCATTAAAATCCGCTAAAATTTCATATTGTGAAAAATGATCTACATATGTAGATGAAAACACATCTCTAGAAATTGATCTATGAATGATAAATGCATTTAATTGTCCCGCTTCTTTAATAGTATTCCCGCCATCAATCGCAATTATTTTTTTATTTTCATCGATAACTGGATTATTAGATGGTGCCTCTTCAGAATAATTAACAACAGGCCAATGTCCAACTATTGCATACTTATTTGCGCGATGTGACTTAGTAAAAAACTCCGGCATTGCAAACGCATTTTTCCGTTCGGTCTTCTTCCAATCTTCTATATCCTCAAGCCCTGCATGCACAAAAATATAGTCCTCTGTTTCAATAGCAGTTGGTAATTCCGTGAGCCAATTAATCTCTTTTGAAAAACAGCTCATTAATATATCTTTTACCTCACCAATATCCGTCTCTTCATTAATATGAAAATCTAATTGGGAAAGCCATTCATTAAAGATAGAATACTTTCTCGTACATAAATAGTTTATTAACCCGGGATTTTTATTTAAAAGAGCCTCAACTAAAGCTTCACAATTCCCCTCAACAACATGTACCTTTTGATTCTGTGCTGAAAGTTCCATGACATAGTTTACAACACCATTACTATTTCTTCCTTTTTCACAAAGATCACCATTAATTATTAAATAATCTTCTGCACTAAAATTAACTTTGCTTAATAGTTTTTTAAAAAGCTCTAGCTCTCCATGAATATCAGAAATAACAATAACTCTTCCGTCGTTTGGAATTGATATTTTTTTTATTTTATCCAATATAGACGCCCCTTTTTTCATTTACAGCTTTCTACATATTTAAATGTTTTTTCATCATTTCATAAAAACAATTCGACAAAATACCCTATTACACCTTTTTTTCACTTATTTCTGTTATAACAAAAAAATAGCAGATTCTATATCCTATCACATTTAGAATCTACTATTTTTCTTCACTATTGTAGCTCTTTACAAAAAGCATAACTTACCTTATCATATCCTTCTCTTTCATAAAATCTATGTGCATTAATTCTTGGAAACGCTGACGTCAAAACAACCGAACTACATTCCTTTTCTGCTCCCCACTCCTCTATATATGATAATAATGCTTTACCATATCCTTTGGAGCGATGAGCCTCTGCCGTTACAAGATCATATACAAAAACATGTTTCTTATTATAAAAATTCGTACATATCGCTACCCCAGCAAGGCTCACCACCTCATTTTCTTCATTATACAAAGAAAATAATTGATAACGTTCCTCTTTCATCTGATGAAATAAAAATTGCACTTCCTCTTTTGTAAGTGCAGTTCGTAATTGTTGTAAAACGGGTAATACTCCTTCTAATTGCTCCTTTGTTTTTATTTCCTTAACATTCATCAGTAATCTCCCCCTAACTATTTATAAAATTTTCTAAATGTTATATCATTACTATAAATAGAAACTGCCCTTTCCTTAAGTGGCAGTTTAATTCTTTTTTATAAGGACAGTTTTAAGGGAGGGCGTATACAATGGATTTAATTATTCCTCTACAATTAGAAAGTCAAACACCTATCTATATACAAATTTACAACTACATAAAACAAGAAATCTTAAAGGGAACACTACCTGCTGGAACACGTCTCCCTTCTCATCGAAATTTAGCATTACAACTTGGTGTCAGCCGTATTACAGTCGAATCAGCTTATCAGCAGTTATCCGCGGAAGGTTATGTGGAAAGCAAACCAAAGCGTGGTATATTTGTAACGGAAGTAGATGTGGATGTTATACCGAATAAACACCAAGCTCCATCTACCCCTTACGAATCTCAAAAAACAAAAACAGAACCGCTCTATTTTGATTGTAGCCAAGGAAATATCGATCAAACAGCCTTTCCACTCTCAAATTGGAAAAGAGCACTACATGAAAGCTTACTCCAATATGAAAATGACTTATTTACAAAAGAAGACCCACAAGGAGAACTTATACTTCGCACTCACATTGCAAAGTATTTGTATCATGCTCGCGGGGTTCATTGCACACCTAATCAAATTATTATTGGTGCCGGTACACAGCCCCTTCTTTGGTTACTCTTACAATTGCTTGGAATGCAAAAATCATACGCCATAGAAAACCCTGGGTTTCATCGCATAAAAACCATTATCCAAAGCTGCGGACTTCCTATTCATCCTGTTCCATTAGATGAAAAAGGAATGAACATTTCATCTCTCAGTAATTGCGATGCAAATGTTGCTTATGTTACGCCTTCTCATCAATTTCCATATGGCATGATTATGCCATTATCAAGGCGACTTGAATTATTAAAATGGGCCAATGATCGATCTGGTTATATTATTGAAGACGATTATGATGGGGAATTTCGCTACGTTGGAAAACCGATTCCCTCCTTGCAAGGACTTGATACAAATGAACGTGTTATTTACATGGGGACTTTTTCAAAATCATTTTTACCTTCCTTAAGAATGGGCTATATCGTTCTTCCTAATCACCTTTTGGAAGTCTATACAAACTTAGGTGGCATTTTCAAACAAACTGTATCTAAAATACAACAGCTTGCTTTTGCTAACTTCATTCAAAAAGGAGATTGGGATCGACACTTAAATCGCGTTCGTACATTATATAAGAAAAAACATCATACATTAGTCAAATCAATTTCGATCCAAATGGGTACTAATGTTGATATCCTTGGAGATCAATCTGGACTTCACATTGTACTACATGTTCATAACGGCATGAATGAACAAGAACTTATTCAATCAGCTGCTGAAAAACATGTAAAACTTTACCCTCTATCCATCTACGATTCAGTAAATAATTTACTAAAAGAAGCTTATGTATTACTAGGTTTTGGTGGGATACCGATTAATACAATCGAAACCGTTGTAACATTACTAAAAGAAGCTTGGTTTGCTAAAAAAAGCGGTCCCTTGCAAAAATAATTGCAAGGAGCCGTTTTTCTCACATCTGATCATTTGATGCTCGCACTGAACACGATGACATTCCTGGACGTTTCACACCAGTTGTTTCTTTTGAATAAGAAGCTTCAATGATGCACTTGAATCTACAGAGAGGACGAGATCTTCCATCTTTGGATAAATAAAACGTTGTGTAATACAGTAGATGCTTCTCTGGTGTTCTCCTAAAAAAACACCTTCTCCATGTAGATACGTAACAAAAAGTTCTAACTCCTTCGTAACAATATAGAGAATTGCGGGTAAAAACATCGCTTGCTCAATTGAAAATAAAAAAGGACTGAAGCTTAGCGATTCAGCCCTTTTCTCAATTATTTTTTTCTTAATATATTCACAACAGCAGTCATTTCATCATTTTCTTTATATACGCGCGGGATTCTTCGGTCTAGCATACAAGTCACTTCATAGTTAATTGTCCCAAGCATATCTGCGATTTCTTCTACTGGAATTTCTTCCTCACCTTGTTTACCATAGAAAACTACTTCATCCCCTACTTGTACAGGCATTGCTTTTGTAACATCTAACATTAACTGGTCCATACAAACTCGCCCAAGAACTGGTACACGAATTCCGTTAATTAACGCATGCCCTTTATTTGATAGCTGACGATTATATCCATCTGCATAACCAATCGGAACAGTCGCAATCCATTCTTCACCAGTTGCTACATACGTATTCCCATAACTTACACCACGATTTTTTTGTGCGTGCTTAATATGTGCTACTTTCGATTTTAATGACAATACCGGCTGCAATGAAACAACGGTATGATCCACTTCTTGTGAAGGATACATGCCGTAAATCCCAATCCCAACACGAACCAAGTTTTGAAATGTGTTGCTTAGCTCCATTGATCCAGCACTGTTTGAACTGTGAATATACGGAAGGTGAATCCCTATTTCCTTCGCTGTATTGACAGCTTTCTCAAATAAATTCGTTTGCATATTTGTATATGTTTTATCAATTTCATCAGCTGTAGAGTAATGTGTAAACATACCTTCTACTTCTACATGCTTCATTTTTTTTAGTTCTTCCAAAAATGGCGAAACTTCTTCTTCTTGCAAACCAATACGACTCATTCCTGTATCAATTTTCACTTGAACACGTGCTTTCTTTTCTAACTGCTGCGCTACTTTATCAATACCTTTTAAGTCTTCTATTCTATATACTGTCATCATGATATCATATTCAATAGCATCTATTGCCGCTTCTACTGGTGTATAACCCAAAATTAATATCGGCTCAGAAATTCCCGCCTCGCGCAGTTCAATTCCTTCATCTACAAATGCAACAGCAAGTTGATTCACTCCTGCCTCAATTGCTGCTTTTGCGACTTCAACCGCCCCGTGTCCATATGCATTCGCTTTTACAGCTGCCATCATTGCAATATTTTTATCGTTTACACGTTTTTTAAATTCTCTCACATTATGTTTTACAGCATCTAAGTTCACTTCAACAATTGTATCTCTTCCATATCTCAAACTCATCGGTCTAAACTCCTAACTCAATAATTGCTTTCCATTCTATTTCTCGTTTAATATGACCTTTTACAATATAATACTTTTCAATTTTCTAGTCAAACTACTAGAATTTTCGGAATTTTAAGTATTGTATAATGCTCCTAAGACACTATTATATACGGATATGGGGAGAATTACAATATTTGTTCAAGCAGCGTTGCATCATCTATTCACCTTCTCTGTATCCCAATAATATTTACTAAATGCTTCCGTTAAGACATTGATTGTAGTATATAACTCTTCCAAAGTATTAATTACAAATGTATATGAGAAAATAAAAAATAACACTTTCTTTCCGTGTATATGAGCAGCATATTTTTTAATGTATCACCATCTTTATATACGAATATACACAAGCCTTATGTAATATAACTCTTACTTCGTTTAGCGTAGGAAGTCTTCTCAGTTAGAATGATAAAAAAAGAGAAATGGTAGCCCATTTCTCCTTTTCGTTTCTATTGTTCTTTCGGTGTATCAGAAGAAGGCAATTTCTTCTCTTGTTTTTCTTTGAAAATTTCACCAATTGCACCGAGTGTACCAAGTGTTTCAATCGCATTAGACGGAATGAAGACTTTGTTAGCTGGTCCTTTTGCAACCTCAGCCAATGACTCAAATGATTTATAAGCAAGAACGCGTTCATCTAAGTCCGCTGCACGTAGTAGTTCAATTCTGTTTTGTTCCGCTTTTGCAATCGTTTCAATCGCTCTCGCTTCCCCTTGCGCTTCTAATTCTTTTGCTTCCCTTATACCTTCTGCTTCACGAATACGCGCTTCTTTATCCCCTTCAGCCATCAAGATTTTACTTTGTTTTTCCCCTTCTGCACGAAGGACTTTATCCTGTTTCGCCGCTTCTGCTTCTAGAATAATAGCACGCTTATTACGCTCTGCTTTCATTTGTTTTTCCATTGCCGCTTGCACATCTTTTGGCGGATTAATGTCTACTACTTCTACACGTTCAATCCGAACGCCCCATTTTTCGGTTGCTTCATCAAGCGCTAGACGGATTTCTGTCGAAATTTTTTCACGCCCTGATAATGTTTCATCCAGTTCCATTTTACCAATAATTTGACGCATTGTTGCGGATGTAATATTACGAACACCATATTCATAGTTAGAAATACCATATGTCGCCAGTTCAGGCTCAACAATTTGATAGAAAATAATCGTATCAATTTCTACTTGTACATTATCTTTCGTAATAACTTTTTGTGGTGGTACATTTGTTTGTTGAATACGTAAATCATGATATACACGTATACGATCTACAATTGGGATTATTAGATTTAACCCCGGCTGCATGATGCGTTGGAATTTACCAAACCTTTCAACCACACCTACCTTTTGTTGGGGCATGATTTTAATTGTTAACGCGATGAATACAATGACAATTAATGCAAAAATAATCGTTAATGTTAATACTACCATTTTTATTCACTCTCCCTTTTCACATGTAAAACAGTGCTGCTCCTCTTTATAACAATGACTCTTTCCCCAGTAGAAATGGGAACATCTGAAATCGCAGTCCAAGTATCGCCATCCACCTTCACAATCCCATTTTCTTCACTTGTAATCGCTTGCAGGATAATTCCTTTTTTACCAGCCAGTTTATCGACAGTATCCGTAAATCCTTTTGCCTCTCGAAAATTTTTAGAGATTCGTTTCGTAAAGTAAGTCAATGTTAAACTCACTATTGCTCCTACAACAACTTGTAGAAATAATGCATCTGGAGCAAATAATGCAATAAGACCTCCGACAACTGCTCCAATGCCAAGCCATAGCATGTAAAAGGTAATTGATAACATTTCTGCAATAAATAAAATACCGGCTATAATAAACCAAACCACCCATCCAGCCATATGCAACCCTCACTTTCTTTTTTATTTTCTATATGTATATGAAAAAAAGAATTGTTTATCACGTCCTCCTAATTAATAGGAGACGTTTCAACGGAAGCATTATACATATTCACTGTTACGATGAATATCACTAAAATAGTATATTAATATATTCTTTATTATACATGAAAATTCCTGTCTAAAAGTTACAAAAAATAAAATTCTTTCAAAAAACTTTTCCGCAGATTAATATGAATATAAAGAAAAAATAATTACTTATAAAAAGGTGGTATTCCTATTGCCTCAACGACCATTATCCTTTTATTGGATTTCTAAAATATGCATCACTCTTGTTGAAGTTGTGTACATAATGATTCTTACTACTCATATTTATATAACAACTAAATCAGCTACTATCACAGCTTTTTTTCCATTATTACGAGTTATTACAAGTTTTATTGCGAGTACATCCGCACCACTTCTAATGAATCGTTTTCCATCTTATTCATTACTCATTACATTACAGGGGATTAAGACTTCCCTTTTGATTCTATTAACCGTACTATTTCCCTTACTATCTTCTAACATCGTTGCCCTTCTTGCTTTTATTATTCTCATTTCATTATGCGAAGGTTGGAGTTCCCCTTTATTATATGCTGTTATTCCACGCCTAACACCACAAGAAAAATTAGTAAAAGTAAATAGTGTCTTTTCCTTTTCAACACAAATTGTTCAAGCAACTGCTTATTCATTTACAAGTGTAGTGGTCTTATTAATTGGTGCTACTCCTACACTTATGATAAACAACGTATTAATGATTTTTGGATGTACTACATTATATGTTTCATTGCACACTATACAATCTGAACAAACAATAGAGAAATCATCTTCCAAATCAGCTACATTAATAGAAGGATGGAAACTTTTATTTCAGCACCCCTCCCTCCGTATCGTTACATATATGGACTTAATTGAAACTTTTGCTGGCACGATATGGATTGGCGGTATTACAATGGCTTACGTAACGACCGCTCTTCATAAAGGAGAAGAGTGGTGGGGGTATATTAACACAAGCTATTATATCGGAACATTAATTGGTGGACTATTAGCATGGCGAATAAGTACATATATTCAAAATAACTTAATACGCTCAATGGCTTTAGGATCTCTTCTATTCAGCGTGCTCACTTTCCTATATGGCATAACAAGCAACGGATTTCTTGCACTGTTTCTTTGTGTTCTAATGGGGCCTTCCTATCAAATTCGAGATATTTCCCAAACAACCGCTTTACAATCAAGCGTACCACCGCCTCTATTATCAAAAGTGTATACCGCTCATGGCACACTTACTTCGGCTGTTTCAGGAATTTCTATGCTAAGCGTTGGTATTATTACCGATATGTTCGGTGTCCGTACTATCTATATCATTGCTGCTTTTCTAATTTTATGTTCTGCTTGTTTATCTTTTATTTTACTAAAACATACGAAGCGGCAAGAAAAGGACCTTTCTCTTTAAGTTCACAGAATGCAAAAAGGATAGGTCACCCTATCCTTTTTGCGCTGTATTTATGATAGATTTGGAATTCGTCTATATTTTGTAGCTTGTTCAAATGCATATGCAAGCCTAATTAACGTACCTTCGCTAAATGCAGTACTTGCTAAAGTGATTCCAAAAGGCCTGCCGCTGTTCCTATATCCGGCCGGTATCGCTATGGAAGGATAGCCAGCTTTAGCGCATATTGTTGATCCTATATATGAAGGAAAGAGAATTGCATCAAGACCATATTTCTTCAAGGCAAAATCAATTCCTTGCTCCTGGGAAAAATATAAATCTTCTAACTTTGCATTTAAGTATTCAGGATTTCTTAGGGTATTAGGAAAATCTTTTCCCATTTCTAACCTTTTTTGTCCATATTTTAATGCTTTTTCTTCTATGCCTTTATTAAATGCAATTAATTCAGAGATAGAATGAACTGGAATATTTGAAGGTAACTTAGAAAGATAATTATCTAGACTATGTTTTAATTCATACGACGAGACTCCCCAACTCCACTCCCTATGAAAAGATGGGATTTCGATATCTTCTAATACTGTCGCTCCTTCATTACGCAGTACTTGTACAGCATTCTGAAATAGTTCCTCATCATACTCTCCAGATTCGTAATAGCCTTCAGATGCTTTGTTAAATACTCCAATTTTAGCGCTCCTTAAACCATTAGAATCTAAATAAACCGTATAATCTTGTTGAGCTCTCCCTTTGCTTTTATAGGTTGCAGGATCAAGTTGGTCTATTCCTGTTAAACTCCCTAATAAAATTGCCGCGTCAGTTACTGTTCTAGCAAAAGGTCCCGCTGTATCTTGCGAATATGTGAAAGGGATAATCCCTCTGCGACTAATCAAACCAACAGTCGGTTTAATACCAACTACAGAATTTTGAACTGCCGGACTTAAAATAGAGGCATCCGTTTCTGTTCCAACAGATAAAACAGTAAAGTTTGCAGTAACTGCTATAGCTGATCCTGTACTCGAACCACCAACAAAAAAATCATCATCACCTGAACGATATGGATTAATGACTTGTCCTCCTCTTGAACTATATCCAGTCCACATTTCAAAAGACATCCCATTCGCTAATTCCGTCATATTCGTCTTACCTAATATAACAACACCTGCTTCACGAAGCTTTTTCACAAGAAATGCATCACTACTACTTATATAGTTTTCAAGAGCGATTGTCCCTGCACTTGTATGCATTGAATCATTTGTTTCAATATTATCTTTTAAGAGAACAGGAATACCGTGTAAAGGACCTCTGACACCCTTTATTTTTCTTTCATGATCTAATCCTTCTGCGATAAAAATCGCATCTGGATTTATTTCTAAAATAGAATTTATATTCGGACCGTCCTGGTCATACTTCGCTATCCTATGAAGATAATACATAACTAACTCTTTCGAAGTAAATTCCCCATTCTCCATCGCTGTTTGTATATCTTGAATTGTTAATTCTTTTCTTAGTAGTTTATTGAATTGAATCTCCACCTAAAATCTCTCCTTATTCGTTCTTTCCTCATTTCAAATCTTATTACTTATCAATTTTAATCATTGTGATTTCTCCCCATTTCAACAAATAAATCCTCTACCAAGAATTTCAACTTCCACTTTCAAAAACCTTCCATTTCAAAGAGAATAAAAAAACGTTTTAGACGAACAAAAGCTGTCTAAAACGTTTTTTAGTATATGAACAAACTTTCTACTTCACATACATCTCTTCTAATAAATGAATAAATTCGCCTTGATTTCCTGCTAATACAGGACACTTTGCGATATCGATCCATTCGTAACAAAATACTAAACCTCGATCTTCATCCCCGGCACTTACTGTATGTTCCCACGTATCCTTTACATCTGTTAACAACGAAATATGGAAAAAATGGCATTTTTGATATTCCTGTTTTTCTTTTACATGGATGATATAATCATCAATGTAACGTTCTATACATAAATGACGTAAACCCGACTCTTCTAACACTTCACGTATTGCTGCTTCTTCTAATTTTTCTCCTTCTTCAACCGTGCCGCCTGGGACCTGTACACCTGCATCTGGTATATCACGATGAGTAAAAACCAGTAACTGTATAACTCCTGCTTTCTCCCTTGTAATGTATGCATATACTTTTTTCTTATATAACATTGTCACCTGGACCCTCTCCCCTTAAATTGATTACTGCATTGCTTCCTCTAAGGTGAATTGATTTTCATATAAATATGTCGCTTGCGGATTCCCTACATAACGTACGTGCCACGGCTCGTATCGATAACCTGTAATAGCCTCTTTCTCTTCTGTGTACCGAATGACAAAACCAAATTTATGTGCATTTTGAGCAAGCCATCTTCCTTCCTTGGTATCTCCAAAAACAGACTCTAATTGGAATTTAGCTGATTGTGACGTAATATCCATTGCAAGTCCCGTTTGATGTTCACTCGTTCCTGGTACTGCACTCGACATCGCTGTTTTCGCTTCCCCATCTTGAATCTTATACATTGTATTTAACGCTTTTTGCCGATCAAAAGATCTGAAACCTGAGACTGCAAAGAGAAAAATTCTCTCTTGATCACCTTGCTCAAACATTTTTTCAAGTGCTTGCGCCGCTTCTTTCCTCATCTTTTTTTTCTCTTGATCACCTTCACTGGAATAACGTACTTTGGGAATAACTAAATCTTGCGGCTTATAACGATCTGGTAGCCGTCTACTTTTATTTACAAGTACGAGTACAGAATCTGGATTATTCACAACCGCGAGATCCCCTTCCATTTTAGCAATCGTGTCTTGCGCTTTTGGAAATACAGCGCTACCATTCACTTCTTGTGCCCGTTTATCTTTATACATTTTATAATTAATGCCTGCCACTCCAATAATAATCGCAACTACTACGAGAACCAGTAGTCTCCATCTTTTTTTCATAAAACGACCTCTTATTTTAATAATTTGGCCATATAATACTCATCAATATTTCTCCCATCAACGATAAGAGAAGATTTTTTTATACCTTCTTGTTCAAATCCTGCTTTTTTATATAGTGTTTGTGCTCGTGTATTATGGGCCATTACTGTTAACTCTAAACGCCATACATCATGTAATCTTGCCCATCTTTCTACCTCTTTAAACAAAGCCGCCCCAATTCTTTTTCCGCTATATTCTTGTAAAATTCCAATTACAATTGCTACTGCATGCTTGTTTCTTTGTGCATTACCACCATTAGCTAAAATAAATCCGACTAATTGTTCCTTTTCTACTGCTACAAATATTGTAGAATTATAAGTTTCTATAAAGCGTTTGATCATATTTTTTTGTTGCTCCACTGTTGTATTCCGCTCACCTGGTTCCAATAACATATAGGAAGTTTCTTCATCCAATTGTTTTCCTAATTGCAAAAATGCTGCTGCGTCCTCTATTTGAATTTCTCGTATCATCTCTATCACCCTGTCAACTTTATAATGTGAAAAACTTTATCCGTAAAGAGGATTTCGCCATTTTTTTATGAAATACCTCTCTATTTTTCATAGAATAAATAGACAAATTTCGATATTAGTATAATGAAGATGAAACTTTATTTAGAAAAGCATTAGTTCTTATCTTTTTCTTCTTATTGAATACAAAAAAACGTAAGCAGTTCGCTTACGTTCACCCATTCACCTTTTCTGCTTGCCAAAAATATTCACTAAATGCTTTTGTCAATACATCAATGGAGCGATTTAGTTCTTCAGATGTATTATCTACACCTCCTACCTCAATTAAAATCGCTTGTCCTGACAAATCCTGATTATAAACACCATTCCCTGTTTGAAACCCCTTTTGTATAACTCCTCGACTTACCCCTGGATATTTTTTATTAATCGCTTCATGCAGGGCAGTTGCTAATTGTAAGTTTTTTGTGTAATTTTTATTTCCTTTTCCAATGACAAAGGCAAGCTTCGCATACGATTTATCTCCAATTGCTTTTGTCGTGACATTTTTGCGGGCACTATCTCGGTGTAAGTCAAAAAAATATTGTAGCTCTTTATTTCCTCCCATTGCCTCCTGTACAATTTCTCGAGACATTTTATAAGAACTATTACTATTTAACCCCTTACTTATCAACTTTTTCCCAACATCTGTTTTGTCATTAACTGCTCCTATTCCTTCATTTGCTAATTGGTCACGGAACCGTTCTCCAAGTATAGAAATATTCGTCACAGAACTTGTTGCCTTATTCGGATCTGGATCATTTGTTAAATTTAATAAAGGTAAATATGATTCCCAACTGTGAGAATGATAAATAAATGCAATTTGTCTTTTCCCTGTTGTTTGCGCAGGCTCTTTTTTCTCTTTGTTCGGATCCGTTTTCGGAACTTGTCCTGTTTCTCCTGTACGCTCTTTCACCACTTCTTCAAGTGGAACGCTCGACTCAATAGGTAAGTTAGAATAATTTGTTCCTTCACCAGCAATGACAATTTCTGTATCATATCTTCCGAATCCAGGAAGTTCTTTCCCAACGAAACTGCGTACATCATCAAATCGAATATTTGTTGCTGTTGAAAAAAGAAAAGATGAAATCGAAAAATCTTGATTTAAATTCCGATATTCTTGTGTAAAATAATGATTTTCCTTTCCAATCACATACATATAACCATTCATTGATAACTCATTCAACCAATTATATAAATATGCTGACTTTGTTTCTTTCAATGAAGTCACCATCATACTAATAAGGAAAAAGGTTACTAACACCATAATGACGACAAATAAAATAAGCTTTCGTACACTTGTTAATTTCACATAAAAAAAGCCTCGATTCATAACATCACCCTCTCTGTTCCAACTTATGTACAAGCTATCGAGAATAGACCGCCTAAATTTGGGCAATATTGTCTTAGAGGTGAAATGAATTGAAGCTAATTATAGGTATCATGCCTATTGTTTTATCATGTGTTTTTTTATTATTTGCAGTACACCCTAAAATCCATGCTTTCTTAGATATTTGCGCGTACCTTTCATTATATATACTGGGTATACTAATTGCTTTTAACATATATGATGTTGTACTGCACGGCTTAGTATTTATGACAACGATTCACGGTATTTTATTGAACCCATTATTTCTCATTACCGGAGCTTATGTAGGAGTATATTCTTTATATCTCCTTATTTATAAACTAATAACAAATTTAAGAAAGTCATAATCTTATTTTTAAATGGAGTGTATGAATGAAAATAACTTTTATATGTCATAAATGTCAGAAAAAAATTGTCAGAAAGCAAGATCTTATTACTACAATGCTTTACGTACGCATCTACTTATTTCACAATGCTTGTTTTAATCAACAATTTTTCTTTTCTAACTTTATTCCTATTAATACGCTATTTGGAATATATTTCATTTGGTATACTCTCGCTATAGGCACTATTTTAACAATAACAGAACCATCAGTCATTTGGATTATTTTTTTAGTGCCCGTTCTATATCGTTTTATTTCTTATTATTATATTGAACGTCACTTTTGAAGATAACGATTAGACTGCCCTTTGGGAATACTTAAACATTCCCACTCTTTTCCCTTCAGCAATTTTCCAACATAAATAATTTGTCCGATATGTGATGCATAATGAGTGATTTGCCTTTCAATTGCTTGCATAACACTTTGTGCTTCTCCCCTTATATGAACGCTTTTTAAAAGATCTTGCGGAGTTAATGATTGCAGCGCTTGAAAAACATAACCCCAACCATCCCTCCACGCTACTAACATCTCTTCTTTTGAAGCATAACCGCCTTCAAATTCACCATCACGGTTCCGATCTAATTTTTCACCATCTGTCGTTAAAAAATCTGTCCATCTCGATCGCATATTCCCCTGCAAATGTTTGACTATAATAGCAATACTGTTTGCTTCTTCATGAGGTATCCAACTGATTTGTTCGTATGATAACTGTGAAAATGTCCGTTCCCCTTGTTTTTGAATCGCCTTAAAGTTTGAAACAGCACATTCTAAATAAGCTTTTCCAACTTCCATCCCTGTCCCCTCCTATTTAACTAATAGATGTTCCATTTGGGACTTCTATATCAGGCTGCAATAAGATTACATCCCCTTGTTCCGGAACTCCACCTAGCACAAGTACTTCTGATTTATAGCCTGCAACACGCTTGGGCGGGAAGTTCACGACAGCTACAACCTGTTTCCCAATTAGCTCTTCTGGTATATACCTCTTTGTTATTTGAGCACTGGATTGTTTCATACCAAGTTCACCAAAGTCGATTTCAAGCTTAATTGCAGGTACGCGCGCTTCTTTAAACTCTTCTGCCTTTTGTATCGTGCCAATACGTAAATCTAACTGTAAAAAGTCTTCAAAATTAGCCATTGTATTCTCCCTCCAAAATTACCATTTAGACAAAACATACAAATTCCCTCTAAAAAAAGAAAGATACCTAAGCACCTTTCTTTTGCAACTCACCTGATTCTTTTGGTCTATATAGAAAATAACCGATAACTCCGCCAACACATGATGGCAGTAACCAACCAATTCCTTCCTTATATAAAGGAAGCATTTGCAGGACATTTGTTATTACATCAAACTTAATATTTGCACTTTCTAAACCGTTAAATAAACTAATAACTAGTGCACCTAAAATCGCACCGATATATATTGTATTTCGCTGTCCGATCCATTTATGGAAATAAGACAATACAATTAATACGATTGCAACAGGATAAATAATCATCAATACTGGTAATGTTACAGCAATAAGCTGTGTTAACCCTAGGTTGGATACAACTAAACTAAACACACATACCAATGTTACAACCATTTTATGTGATACTTTTGGGAATAAGTTTGTAAAAAATCCCGCACATGCTGATGCGAGCCCAACTGACGTTGTTAAACAAGCAAGTGTAATAACAAGGCCTAATAATATTTTGCCACTCGTGCCATATAGCTCGTTTACAACTTTCGTTAAAATAAGACCTCCATTATCAGAAACGCCAAGTGATGTACTTGTTGAGCCGAGATACGCGAGTGATAAATAAATTAACGTTAAACCTAGTACAGCAATAATTCCTGATACAATTGTCGTTTTTGCAATTTGTCTGCTCTCTTTTATTCCTTTTGAACGAATAACTTGTACCACAACGATTCCAAATACAAGTGCACTAATAGCATCCATTGTTAAATATCCTTGAATAAATCCACCGAAAAACGCATTATCTTTATATGCATCTAACGGTGCAGCAGGTGCCCCAATTGGATCGATAATCGCTTTCCCAACAATTATAGCAACAATTAATACTAATAACGGAGTAAGAAACTTTCCAAACCAGTCAATTAATTTTGATGGGTTTAGTGATAAATACCAAGTTACCCCAAAGAAAACTACCGTGTAAAGAAACAGCATATACCACTCTGACACAAACGCTTCTGGTAGAAATGGCTTCATTCCCATTTCAAAAGAAACCGCTCCTGTTCGCGGGATTGCAAAGAATGGTCCAATCGCTAAATAACTAACCAGTGGGAAAATAAACGCAAATATAGGGTGTACTCTAGAGGATAACGCTTTCAAGTCCCCTTCTACAAAAGCGACAGCAGTTACAGCTAATAGGGGGAGTCCGACTCCTGTTACAAGGAATCCAATGGTGGCAATCCAAACATTTTCTCCAGCTTGTTGTCCTAATACTGGTGGGAAAATTAAATTTCCAGCTCCTAAAAATAATGCAAACAACATTAAACCAATCGCTATCGTGTCTCCTGGCCTTAATCGTCCCTTCATCTCTCTTTTGCATAGCATGTCTCTATTGTTTTTGTCTCTTTCACAATATGCTATGCATCCTCCTTTCTATTCCTGTTGATTATGTATGCCCCTAAAAAAGCAATGTCTTTCTCCATAATTTCTCCACTTCCCCTTCTTCTTTACTCTGATTTATATTTTTGATTTTTTCGAATATTTAAATCATCAGAGTATTACACCGTGAAGTGAAACTTGTCAGACCTCTTTACTTTTATCACAAATATAGTAACACATTTAGTTGAAAAATAAAAACATATTTTTTATATAGAATTTTCCGAAAGTTAAATAGTATGCACACCTTTTTCATCTATTATTCTTTTAGGAAAATATTTTAAAAATAAATACGTACGCATTCATTTTTTTATTTTAAAATAACATTAACATTTCTTTTCTTATGTATAACGAAAAGCCATCCAAATTATACAGATGGCTTTTCATTTCTATTCTATTGTCTCCACTTCACGTGGATTATTCATTTCTTCTACATATACAACACGAAATCCGTGATCCTCTAAATCCTTTAATAAAGTCTCTAACTCTTCTACTTTAAACTCTTCACCCAATGTAAACATAATTCTGCGTATTAACAATGCATCATTATCAAATGTCATTAGACTTTGGATACCACTATACTTTTTCAAAACCGTAGATAGTTTTTGAATCGCTCCATTATAATCTTGGGTTCCCACCATAACAGAATACTTACTAGAATGAACACCCCATGCATCCTCTAATAGCTCAAATACCTTTTTATGAGTTAAGATTCCAAGAAATGTTCCTTTCTCATCGACAACCGACAAATATGGTAGTTTCTTAATTGTAAAGAACACTTTAAAGAAAGAAGAGTCTTCTCTCACATAGCCCTCTTTATCATTTAATAATTCTGATAGATTATCCTCTAATGAACCTTTATATTCTAAAATATCTACTTTATATACATTTCCTAAAAATTTCTCTTTCTTTTCATCTAAAACAGGCACACAGCGATAACCCGTTTTATTT
Organism: Bacillus sp. UNC437CL72CviS29; assembly: GCF_000482345.1. Classification (NCBI taxonomy): domain Bacteria; kingdom Bacillati; phylum Bacillota; class Bacilli; order Caryophanales; family Bacillaceae; genus Bacillus; species Bacillus sp. UNC437CL72CviS29. Next base: position 41,333 of record NZ_AXVB01000014.1, read on the forward strand.
AAATGATCCAATGCTTCACCTATTGTTAATGATATGGAGCAATATAAAACTTCTCTTTTTGGTACATAATTCCCTTTAATCCTCATAAAAAGCCTCCTTATGTTAAAATACTCTCTGTGCCCTAACTATATTATATTTTTAGAAAAAAATAAATATTTTATTTTACTTTTCTGAAAACTATTCATACTACTGTCATTATTTGTTCATGAATGATTCATTTTTTGAGAAATTTAGTAGATTATTATTCTGTACAAAAGCAATATTCACAAATTATTACACCGAACCTATATGGAAAGAAAAAGATATTGTAACTTATTCAAAAAAACGCTAGAATAAGAATAAGAATTTTCTGAATTTTCAAAGAGTAGGTGAGCAATTATGTCTTCATTAGTTCGTTCTTATACGTATCGTTTTTTAGCTGGACTTCTAATCATTCTTATCATAAGCCCGATTCCTGCTATATTATTAGCGCATGAGCCTTCTTATTTAAAAGGTTTACTTGGGATTTTTTATAATTTCACTCATTTTCCGCACATTTCAATCCCCATGATTGATTGGATGCATGAATCTATTCTTTTCTCATCTCAACCTATTATAAACTCAACTAGAGTGTTACATGTTTCTGGACAATCTACACTTCTATTCCCTTATATATGGGAAGTATACTTTTTATCGATCGTTCGCTTTACATTCACACTCGTAATTGGTTTTTCCATTAGCCTAGCAATTGGACATTTATTCTTAAAAGTACCAAGACAATTAAAAAAGTATACTGTTATATTGCGCTGGATTCCATACTCATTCAGTACCGTTTTATTACAATGTTCTATTGTATTAATTTCTTTACACATCGCAAAGTACATAACAATTCCATTCCTTTCTTCCCTCATCATCATATGTAGTACATCAATGATTATCATTATACAGGCAATTAAAAAATGGATCCCGTTTTTAAATAAAACGGAAGAACATGTTATACGCGATTCATCTTTTCTCATTAATACATTATTTATAGCAATCGTTTCAAATCATAAATCTATTTTAAGTTCCATTATTTTGTCATTCTGTTATATGGAATGTATTTTTCATACGAAAGGATTACTACAATTTATTATTCAATTTGGAGGAAGTTCACCAACTGTTGTTACAATTGGACTGTTACTCCTTTATATTCCGTATATCATTCTTTCCTTCCTTCAATCCGTATGGACAACAAACCAGTCTAAACATCAAACTTACGCTATTGCAAAAACAATGATTAAATAATTAAGATATAAGCCATCCCCCTCCTTAAAATGGAGGGTTATTCCTCTTTCATTCAGGGTAAAATACCAACAAATTCATGAATGATTAGAAAAACATCCCAATATTTACTCATTTCCTTTGACTATTATTTTCGTTTCGATTTATTATAAAAGTATAACATACTTGCAGGAGGTGACATCTTTATTCCAACTTCGGAGTAGAGAACACACTTGGACATATTAAATATTTTTCTCATTTTTGTACTTATCCTCATTTCTGGCTTTTTCGTTGCATCTGAATTTGCAGTTGTAAAAGTACGAAAAAGCCGAATTGATCAGCTTGCAAATGAAGGAAATAAGCAAGCACTAGCTGCCAGAAGCGTTGTTTCTAACTTAGATGTATACTTATCAGCTTGTCAGCTTGGTATTACCATCACGTCTTTAGGGCTTGGTTGGCTTGGTGAACCAACTGTTGAACACTTACTACGACCACTATTTGAAAAAATAAATATTACTGGAGCGATGGCTAATACGCTATCTTTCATCATCGCTTTTAGTGTTATTACTTTTTTTCATGTTGTATTAGGTGAACTTGTTCCAAAATCTTTTGCGATTCAAAAAGCTGAAGCAATTACATTAAAATTTGCCAAACCACTCATCTGGTTTGATAAAATCATGTATCCTTTCATTTGGTTACTAAATAGTACAGCCGTATCCTTTACAAAACTATTCGGCCTCGAACCAGCAAAAGAAAATGAACTTGCGCACTCAGAAGAAGAATTACGACTTATTTTAGGTGAAAGCTTTAAGAGTGGTGAAATTAACCAAACCGAATATAAATATGTAAACAATATTTTTGAGTTTGATGACCGTGTTGCCAAAGAAATTATGGTACCTCGTACAGAAATGATTTGTTTATCTACAGAAAATACATTATCCGAAAATATGGAAATTATCGCATCTGAAAAATATACACGCTATCCGATAATAGAAAAAGATAAAGATGATATTATTGGTATGCTAAATACAAAAGAAATTTTTCACGATCAAACGAAGGGAATTCACAAACCTTTAGAAGCATACATACATCCCGTCTTAACTGTCTTTGAAACAGTTCCAATTCGTCAAACATTAATCCACCTCCAAAAAAACCGTGTTCAAATGGCGATTGTAGTGGATGAATATGGTGGGACAGCTGGACTATTAACAATGGAAGATATTATTGAAGAAATTATTGGCGAAATTCAAGATGAGTTTGATGCAGATGAACCACCAATGATTGAAAAACGCACACCAAAACTTACTGTATTTGATGGAAAAGTGCTCATTTCAGAAGTAAATGATATGTTTGGTTTACATATTGATGAAAGTGATTTAGATACAATTGGCGGCTGGCTTCTATCCCAAGCTATTGATTTAAATATTGAAGCTGGATATTCAATTGAATATGCTGGTTTCCAATTCAAAGCATTAGAGATTGATGGGCATCAAATTAAGAAAGTTGCTGTACATAAACTAGATAGTAAAAAGGAGATATAAAGTGACTATTTTTCTTACACTTTGTATAATTGCATGTTTCATCGTATCATTTATTGCTTTTATTTATCCAATTATCCCTGGCATACTCGCACTATGGGCTGGATATCTCATTTATCATTTTGGTATAAATAGCGGGGAGCTATCAACAAGCTTTTGGATCCTTCAAATCATTTTTACCATCTTTATTTTTGTTGCTGATTTTATCGCAAATGGATATTTCTTAAAGAAATATGGAAGTACCAAATGGGGCGAACGTGTGGGAATGCTCTCTATTATTGTCGGTTCCTTTTTCTTCCCGCCATTTGGTCTCATTATCATTCCATTTCTGTCTGTTTTCATGACAGAAATATTGCATAAAAAGACACCGAAAGAAGCTTTTATGGTGGGAATTGCTACAGTCGTCGGCTTTTTAAGCAGTACAGTGGCAAAAGCGATTTTACAAATTATTATGATTATCATTTTTGTATGTTACATTCTTTTTTAACCATCCCTTTTCAGGGATGGTTTTTTAATACGCAATACCTACACGAGTGTTTTCATATACTTTTTTATTTATTAAAGACCAAGTAAAACGAGCCGTATCTCCTACCGTAATTTTTGATCCGTCCAGTGGTAACATTTCCCCCTCCGTGCGGTACATACCCGTTTCTTCTCCATCAATTAAATGTGTAGGACAAACAATTGTCCAGCATAACTCGCTATTTTTTAAAGCTACATAAGCAGATAGATGATCTTCTGCAGCTGTTGTAGTTTTTCTCTTTGATTCTTCCGATTGAAATCGATATATCTTCTGATTTGTTCGAGCTTGTAAAATACCTGCTGTTCCTATCGTGATAATCCTGTTTATTCCCTCTTTATCCATATGTTTTATAATAGTAGGTATGCTATGCGATAATGTTCTATTTCCATCAGTCCCAAGAGCACTTAACACGATATCCGCCCCCTTTAACGCCTTTTTCACATCATTTTCCTGTAATACATTTCCTTCTACTATATATAGATTGTTATGTTTTTCCACAACCTTATTTTGGTCACGAACTAATACTGTGACATCATGTAAATCTTGTAATGCTAGTTTCATTAACTGTGAACCAACTCTTCCAGTTGCCCCAAATATACATATTTTCATCCTCGTACTCCTTACTTATTATTTCTCTCTATTTTTTCTCAAAAGTGGAAAATATACAACTAAAAAAGCTTCCTCAACACATGAGGAAGCCCTATCATTCAAAATATTATTTTTTTTCCTTTGAATCTGAAGAAGTACTGTCCTTGCTCGTTTCTTGATCCTTCTTTTTATCTTGCTGTGTTGTTGTATCTTCTTCTTTTTTCTTATCCTCACTATTATTACAGCCTACCAGAAATAAAGAGCTCGCAAGTGCCATTACAGTTAAAGATTTAACCCATTTATTCATTTGCTTTTCCCCCTTTTGATAGAATATGTACAATCTCATATTACTTCTCTTTTTTGAAGGAAATATGAGAAGAAAGTAAAGATACGGTAAATTTCTGTAAATTTTCTGACAAGGGAGGCGTTTATTTTTTATTTTGAATCATTTTCGCTTATAATAAAAATAATATAACAGAGAAAGGTTGATATATATGGAACTTGGATTAGCTGGAAAAACTGCTCTAGTTGTCGCATCTAGTCAAGGTTTAGGAAAAGCGATTGCTACAGAACTTATAAAAGAAGGTACAAATGTTATGCTACTGAGTCGTAATGAAGAAAAGCTAGCATCTTTACAAAAAGAATTGATCGCTCTTAATAAAGGTACTGCCATGTATACAGTTTGTGATGTTACAAATAAAGAAAGCATTAAACAAGCGGTAGAATATACTGTACAAAACTTTGGCACAATTGATATTTTAGTAAACAATGCCGGCGGTCCTAAGCCTGGTACATTTGAACAATTAACAGATGAAGATTGGTACAATTCATTTGAACTCAATTTATTAAGTTACGTACGTATGATTCGTGAAGTACTCCCATATATGAAGGAACAAGGCGGAAAAATTATTAACATCGCTTCGTCTTCTATTAAAGAGCCAATTCCCGGATTACTATTATCGAATACATTCCGCGTCGGCATTACAGGCTTAGCAAAAACGTTAGCATCTGAGCTTGCCCCATATAACATTCTAATTAATACCATTGCCCCAGGACGTATCGCTACAGACCGCATCGCTTCTCTCGATGAAACAGCTGCCGAAAAGCACGGAATTACAGTAGAAGACGTTCAAAAACAATATGAATCAATTATCCCTCTCGGAAGATACGGTCGCCCTAGCGAGTTCGCAGCGTTCGCTGCATTCCTTGCATCCGATGCAAATACATATATGACCGGGCAATCTTTCCTTGTTGATGGTGGAATGGTAAAAAGCTTATAATTCTTTTCAAAAAAACAAGACAGTTCATACACTGTCTTGTTTTTCATTCCATGCAAACCTTTCGGCTGCATATATATTTTCTATTGTATATTCTTTTTTCACAACATATTGCCATATGCTATAAGCATAACGATTCATTTTAACAAAACAGTTTTCCAAAAATGATCGAAATTCCGGATTTGCAACTTCTACAGCAACTTGAGCAAATCTGAGTGCTAATCTTTTTAAATTCGAGATATAGGAAATAGCAATTTCGGTATCACCCTTACTTGTATTAGTCATCGGTATACCATTTTGTATAAGGGGAGACCTCAGTTGTTCGCAAATCATATGCTGTACATTTTCACCTTCTTGAAAGTTCACTTGTTCATTGTAAGCTTGCAAAATATAGGGCAAATGCTGTTTTAATATATCTCCTAGCTCTTCATCTTCCACTTTGTTCATATACTCACCCATCATATGAATCATTTCATAACTACACTGTAGTAATTCTTCCATACATCTCATAATATAGCTCCCCCTTCCTTCTAATATATGCCTATAAATAGAAAGCCAGAACATTTGCTATCTTTGCTAAAAACCAGTCCCAGCTACTAATTTTGTCAAAATCTTTATCCGTCAAACGCTTAGAGTCATGAAAATCCTCTTGTAATCGTCCCCACACTTCAGCTACAACTGCTTTATCATATATAAAACAATCCGACTCCATGTTAATATAAAAGCTACGATTATCAAAATTAGCTGTTCCTACATCAGCGCTTGTACCATCAATTATTGTCACCTTTCCATGAAAAAAGCCATTGTGGTATTGATAGATTTCTGCACCAGCATCTAACATCTTTTTTAAATGGGGGTAAGCAGCTTGTTTTAGTAATAGGGCATCGCTTTTAAAGGGAACTAGAATCTTTACAGCCACTCCGCGCTGCAATGCTTCTTGTAAACCATCCATCATTTCCTTACTTGGTACAAAATACGGCGTTGCAATAATTAATGATTTTTTAGCCTCTTTTATGAATGCACCGTATTCCTGCCATAACCCTTTCCCATTCGAAAATACATATTGATACTTTGCTTTCCCTTGCTGAGGTGGCCCTTCGTACAAAGAAAGCTTTTCGTCAGTATCCTCGTACCAATCTTCTACAAATTTTTGTTCCATATCAACTGCTCCCTCTCCTTGAATACGCAGTTGATAATCACGCCATCTTCCGAATTTAGGATCCTTTCCAAGATACTCCTCTCCAATATTAAAACCGCCGACATAAGAAACTTTCCCATCAATCACTGCAATACGGCGATGATTACGTTGATGTAGTGAATAAAACAGATTTTTAAATTTAGGCTTTTTACTAAAAGTAAATTTAACACCCTTTTCTTTTAACTGCTGAATCACTTTTTTCTTAATTTTATAGCCACCAATGCGGTCTACTGATAATTTCACATCTACACCACTCGATGCTTTCTTCTCTAATAGCTGTAAGAAATCACGACTTACTTTATCTTTACCTACAATATAAAAATGAAGATAAACAAATTTTTCAGCACGATTTATATCTTCAAACAAGTTTCGATTCAAATCTTCCCCGTTCGTATACAATTGAAAATTCCCATATCGAAATTTTGATATTTCAAGTCCACTATTCATTTTCTTCCCCATTTCTAGATCGATAGTCATCCATATAGATATCCCTATGATGCATAACAAAATAGCTATACATTTTTTCATGGATAAAACCCTTTCTTCAAAAGCTGTTATTCCTATATGTTTCCTTTTTTTTACGTTAACATACAAGAAAAATCCACAGTTTCGTGATATATGTCCCTGTCAAACAAAAGTGAATTTGCATATTGTATGTTGTATCTTACAATAAAAGGAGGAAATAACAATGGGCTTCGCACATGGGAATGGATTCGCGTTACTTGTCGTCTTATTTATCCTCTTAATTATCGTCGGTGCTGCTTGCTTTTGCTAGTTAGCTACCCTTAAGAGCGATATGTAGATGAAAAAACTATAAAAGCGGACACCTAAATTTAGGTGTCCGCTTTTCATTCTAGTTTACTTATAAAGCTAATACCGTTGCAATTTTCTTACTTTCTTTTTTTGAATATGACGTTGCTCTGCACGTAAAACAGCAATCCTGTCCAAACACAAACGATTCATAGCTAACATAAACGAACTGGATGTAAAAAAGAACCGATTATAATCAATCGGCTCCTCTAAATACATATTGTTCCTTCGGCTGTTCAACTTTATTCCACTTTTCCACTTCTAAAACAGGAATATTTGCGTGGAATGGTTGATAAAACTCAGTTGAAATTTCCCCTTCTACTTGAATCCAATCATCATTATTCCACTCTACCCCATCTGGCTTTTTCACTAACATTCCATATACACCTGAATCGGCTACACAATGAATAATACCAAAGCGGAATAAGAAATATTGCTCTTTTTTTGCAGAATCATCGCGGAAGACAAATCCTTTAAAAGAAAGTTTCTTCCCTGTAAACTCACCAGGATAATTATAGATTGTCTCCATTCCTTTTAAGAAATCTTCATCCTTTAAAGCGATACTATCTTTTGTTACATATTCTTTTTTCCCTTTTTCCATTACACCGCGATATCCTTCTTTTCCATAATAAATACTCGTATCGGGTCTTAAAAACTGCCTTGTCATAAATGGATCTGTGCTTTCTGCCTGCGCAACAGGAAAATGAAAACCTTTTGTTTTAACTATATCCGAATCTAATGTCGCAATTGGAAAGAATAGTCCTGAAATAATAGGAAAACAAAATAATGTATACGCAAAAGTCCGTTTCCACCATGTATTTTCATCTTTTGAATGATCATGTCCACAATGACTATGATTACAACCACAATTGTGCTGATCTTTCTCCTTTTGGTGTTCCTTTTGGAAAACAACAATGATTTGAATAAGTGTTAAAAACCCTAAAATAATTGCTGCTGTTTTTGATAAATAGGCGTACTTCATATTTATATACTTTGTTATATTACCTGAAATATGAAGCTGCGTAATTAAAATTGTAAACCCGAGTAAAATATAAGCTCTAAACATAACCTACCACCCCATCGCATAAATGAGTAGTGAGCTTGCATAAACCACGAGTGTAACTGTAGCTATCACAACAATTACAAATTTCGTTTTAAATGTCGCAAGCATCATAAACATATTTTTAATATCTACCATCGGTCCATATACGAGGAACGCGACAAGTGATGCTGTTGAAAATGTACTTTGGAACGACGATGCAATAAAAGCATCCGCCTCTGAACATAGTGATAAAATATACGCAAGTCCCATCATAACAGCTGATGAAGAGAACGGTCCTTGTCCTATAGAAAGTAGCGTTGAAGTTTGTACAAACGTTTGAACAGCAGCGGCAATTAATGCCCCCATTACTAAGTATTTTCCCATTGAGAAAAACTCTTCAACCGCATGTGTACAAACATCCCACATTTTTTTACGCAGTGGACGCTTATGATCCACCTCTGGGAAATGCTCATCACGTAATTGATGATCTTTAAACATAAATGATAATATAATTCCAACAATAATCGCTACAACAATAGCTACAATCGAACGGTACCATACCATATGCATGCTACTTCCGAATGCAACATACGTTGCAAATAATACGACCGGATTAATAATCGGACCCGTTAACATAAATGCGATTCCAGCGTATGGCGGAACACCTTTACCAATTAGACGTCTTACAATTGGAACGATCCCACACTCACACCCTGGAAACATCATGCCAAGAAAAGTGGCTAATAACACAGACAGAAATCGATTTTTTGGCATCCATTTTGCCACCATATCTTCTGTCACAAACATTTGAATGAATCCTGAAATAAATACACCAATTAGCACAAATGGTAGTGCTTCAATTAAAATTGAGATAAAGATTGTATTCATTTGCAGGAATGCTTTCGGTAACTGAAACAATTCCATGATGTATTTCCTCCATTTTTTCATTAACAATATGTAATTTTAACCTCAATTTATTATTTGAACAAGCCCTTTTCAAATCTGTAAATCATGGCAAAAAAAGTTTTCCATCAATATATGTATCGTATATAAGAAACGTTATATTACGACAAAAAAGCTGCTATAGCGCAGTTTAATAACTATGCTATAGCAGCTTTCTTTATCTTTAAAAATAACGTTTCTTCCAAAAAATAAACGCTAAAGTGCAAGATAATGTTGCACATATAATCATTACAATTATAAAACCATGTGGGCTATGACCAAGTGGAATTTCTACATTCATTCCAAAAAAGCTCGAAACCATTGTTGGTAATGATAAAATAATTGTAATTGACGTCAACAGTTTCATTACACTGTTTAAGTTATTTGAAATAACTGAGCTAAACGTATTCATCATACCACTTAAAATATGACTATATATTTCGGCCATTTCAATGGCCTGTTTATTTTCAATTAATACATCTTCTAATAAATCTTGATCATCTTCATACATTTTAAGAAAGTTATTATTACGCATTAACTTCTGAATAACAATTTTGTTTGCTTTTAAAGATGTCGTAAAATACACTAAACTTTTTTCAAGACCTAATAATGTGAAGATTTCTTTATTTTTCATTGACTTATTTAATTCATGTTCTAAGTCAATTGTTTTTCTGTTAATTTGCTTTAAGTATCGTAAATAATAAGTAGAAATCGTATATAAGAGCTGCAGTGCAAAACGCGTCTTTTTAAATGTATAAAATTCTTTAATACGTTGATTAATAAATCGCTCGAAAATCGGATTTTCTTCCAAACAGATTGTAACGAAACATTCCGGCATTACAATCATACCAATCGGAATCGTGTCATATATTGAATTTCCTTCTTCATCATGCCTCACTGTAGGAATGTCAACGATAATTAATGCATTATCATCTTCTTTTTCAATACGAGATCGTTCTTCATCATCCAATGGGTCTTTAATAAAATCCAATTCTACATTCAATGTTTGCACTAAAAATTGAATTTCTTCTTCTGTTGGATGAAGTACATTAATCCAGCAACCTTTTTCAATTTCCTCTATTTCTTGTAGTTTTCCGTTTCGGTCTGTTAAATAAATATTTAACATACTATCACCCCGATTCTTTTTACATGTGGGAATCTACCTCACTTAAACAACAGTTTTTGAACCGCTATTTTCAGCATATGAAACAAACGTTCAAATTTCAATAGAAAATTAATTTGAAAACGCTTTTCTTCATAAATTCTTTTAAAATAGAAAAAGACAGAGATTGCTCTGTCTTTCCAAAAGCTTATGTTGCCTTTATAACATATTTAGAAAGCATCCACAAGTTAAATGAAACCGAAACAGTATAGCCTGCATATGTTGAGATAATAAAACTAGTGTAGTCAAAGTACGGTAATAATACAATATTTAATGCGACTTTAATGATAATCCCTAGGGTTAAACCCAGAACTGTTTTTTGTTGCTGATTAATGCCTTGTAACATCGCAGCAGTAACTGTGAACAATGAAAATAATATACATGCCGGTGCATAGTACTGTAAAATAGCGCTTCCTAAACTCGGATCATTTCCTACTCCAAATAAAAAAGTATATATAGGTTTAGCTAATATCATCATTCCAATTGCTGCTGGAATTGTAATCGCTACAACAAGTAAATTCGTTTTCGTGAAATGCTTATATAATAATTGTACATTTCCAGCTATATAAGCTTTCGTCATCTCAGGAACGAGAGACATACTAAAGGCTGTTGCAACCGACACTGGAATTAGTACAACCATTTGAACAAGCCCAATTATCGCATTTATTTTTTCTGCTTCGATTTGCACGTAACCTATCTCTATTAAAAGTTTATTGATTGTAAATGTATCAATTGTTTGATACAACGGAATCGCTAGTCCAACCGCAACAAATGGGATTGAATACGTAAATAGCTCTTTATATAAAGCAAAAAAAGACTTCGTTGTCTGCGGGATACTGGCTTTCTCTTTCCGTTTTAGGTATTTCCGCCTTTTCATATAAAATCCAATCAAAACAGTTAGTCCAGCTGCCGCGCCCATAAATGCACCAAAAGTTGAAACTCCAACCGCTAACGAAACAGATGCTTTCAAAATATGCAACACAACAAAGCTTCCTATTAAGATTGTTAATACACGAAAGAACTGTTCTACAACTACACTAGAAGCCGATGGTCCCATAGATTGAAATCCTTGAAAAAAACCGCGTAATAAACTCATTACTGGTACAATCAGTAGTGCAAAACTAACAATTTGAATATTATATGTAACAGCATTCATACTATTACCAGTTTGATCACTTCCATCGATCACTAGATTTGCAAGATATGGAGCTAACATATAAAGAACTAGAAATGAAGCTAGCCCCATAAAAATCATAAAAAATATTCCACTTTTCAACACCCGTTTTACTGTATGATAGTCATTTAACTGATCATATTTCGAGACCATTTTTGAAACAGCAAGTGGTAATCCCATCGTTGCAATGCTTAACATAATTGTATATGGCCGATATGCATACGTATATAATACATATCCGCTAGTACCAACCATTGCTGTAAATGGAATAACATATATAAATCCGAGCATTTTAGATATCATCGTTGCCATCGTTAAAAATAATGTTCCACGTAAAAACGGTGATCTCTTCATTTCATTCCCCCGCTACGCTTTATTACTACACATTATGGACAACTTCTTTATTTTAGAACTGAAAGGTATGAAAAAAGCCAATGAAATCATTGGCTTTAACGAACTGTTTTTCTTTTTTTCAATATTTTTAAACCGAAATAAAGAGCAATAAAGAACACTGCCCCAATAATTATGTAATGCGTATAGTCAGCGGCATATTCTTTAATATGACGCCAATTCCCACCTAGTTTTTCTCCTAAATAAATAAACAAAATTGACCATGGGATAATCGCGATTACTGTGTATAGTGTAAAATTTTTCAAAGGCATTTTCGCTAATCCTGCTGGAATCGAAATTGCATGACGCACAACTGGTATAAAGCGTGCTGAGAAAATTACTCCCGCCCCATATCGATTAAACCAGCCTTCCGCCACATCTAAATGATGCTTGTTAATCAATAAATATTTTCCATATTTTTCAACGACAGGACGTCCTCCGTAATACCCTAACCAATACAAGAAGATTTGTGCTAAAGTACCACCGATTGTACCAGCAATCACCGCTCCAATAAAACTGATTTTACCGTCTGCTACTAAAAATCCAGCATAAGAGAGAACAATCTCACTAGGAATGATTTCAATCATTAACCCTAAGGCTACTCCAAAGTATCCTAAACTTGCAAAAAATTGCAATAACTGCTCTATTAAATTCGATAACATTTTCTTTTCTGTCTCCTTTTCTTCTTACATGCCTTCCTATTATCTCACAAAGATTTATGCATGCCAATAAGTTCCTAGTTCTTTACCCAAAATATGTACCATTCATTGTAAATATACCAGGCACAAATAGAAAGAAAAGAGAGGGTTATACATGTAAAATTTCTTATTTTTTATCTTTACACATTTTTTCTTAATCAAGTAAGGATTGCTTATTACTGTCTTTCATACATGCAAACATCTCTCTAATTTGCCCCTCTGTATTTCTAGCAATCGATAACTCCGGAATTTCCTTTTCACCAAAAAAGTTCACTGCTTCCGTTTCAATACTTGTTTGTTTTTCTCCCCCAACGATTTCACAACCAATAAATATTTTATATACATGTGTTGCGGATGGTGATGAATGATGTTTTTCTTTATCGAATACTGCTAATAATCGAAAATGGTCAACTTTATAACCCGTTTCTTCCCATACTTCTTTTGCTGCCACTTCTGTTGGCGTATAGCCAACATCTGCCCAGCCACCTGGTAAAGCCCATTTCCCATCGCTTTTTTCTTTTACAAATAATAATTTATCATCCTGATACACGACAGCCCTAATATCTACTTTTGGTGTTTGATAACCTGTTTCATTGGCAAATAATTTCTCTACCACTTCCCAATCTGTCTTCGTATAATGAGACATCATAGTAACTGTGAGGTCACGTAACTGCTCGAAACGTTCAATATCATACACATCTTTTGAATACGTTAAACCAGCCTGAGCAATAGCTTGTATTTGTTTTACCCAATCGATCCATTTCGCTTCCATATTTCCTCCACCTTAAAAATATACTATACTGTTTCAACTTTATTTACAGCACCTAAACAAATCGTAGCTTATTCACATAAAATTTAAAAGGAATCAATTATTTTCATAAAGACTTAAGCATTCATACTTTTTATCTAAAATGAAAGATTATATTTATCATAAATGAAAAAGAGATTGACTATGTATCAATCTCTTTTTCATTTATGATAGTTCATGTAAATACTCATGTATATATTGACGCCTATTGTTTATATATTGAAAGATAATATCGGGTTCTTGGTCAAAAATGTCTATTTTATCTTTCATATAGGGATCTTGAACCAGGTACGGACGGATCGCTTCACACATTCCCTCTACTTTCGGTTTTATAAAAGAAACCGTGAATTTTTCTTCCAAAATTTCTTCAAGAATACTGCGGTACTGTTTTCGAAATACCGGTATATCAAGAATTCTGGCACTCAATGTATTATACCCTTGAATTCGAATGTATTCATGGTTAAGTGGCCTTCCCTCTACATCACGCCCCCATGTTGCATCATAATCCCATGGTATTACTTCAAACAAATGCGTTTCATCATTATGATACAATGCATAATTATGAACAAAGCCATCAAAGTTTTGCGTTAAAATAACACCTGCTAACCATCGCAAGTATTTTTCAACATCAAGATAATTCACAATTTCTTTTTCATATTTTTCTCGCGATAATGCATTCGCTTGATAAACAAATTCGCTAAGTTGCTCTTCACTATGTTCATTTGCACATTTAAACTCATACCCTGCAGATAAATTTGTCTTAACATCCTGATCTCGCTCGCTCATTAAAGAAAAATTTGCATCATCGTCAATTGCATAATAAATTGAACCGCTCGGTAATTTTCTGCTTTTCAAAAAATTTTCATCAACAGATTCTAATTGTAGATATACACCTTGAATTTGACCGTTAATTTTAATAAAAACATGCTGAGATTTTGGTGAAAGTACACCAATATCGCTAAAAAAATCAAGTGATAATTTATTTCGGATCAGTGACGGATCTTTAAACTCAGAATTTAGATGAAACTCTTTCACACCTTGAAATCGTTTTGGTTTGTAAAACATAACATGATATGATTTTTTTTCAAGCTCCCGAATATGAGCCCCTCGGTAAACAATATCAATATCATATTTTCTTTTCTCATATGTTAATTTTGCTGGAACAGGACTATCAGACCAAATATCTTTCTTTAATTCAACAACATACATTGGATGAATAAAAAAATCATAAGAAGGCAACATTGTTCTCCACCCCTTCTTTTTTTCTCCCTTTAATGTATGCTCATTACTTTGTCCATGTGTCCATATATCCGTCATATGCCAATTTCCATTGAAAATTAAACTCCTGTCTCATGCAGAAGAGATTCTCTCTTCATATCATGATTAATGTAAAAGGTTACCTTTTCATTTTAATTAGCGATAAGGAGGGTTTCTATGAAACGCGATATTCAAAAAGCTGTTGAAGAAATCAAAAGTGCAGGGATGGAGGAATTTTTACATCAAGACCCAAGTACTTTTGAGTGCGACGATGATAAATTTTCGCATCATAAGCGTACAACACACTGTAAACATACAACGGGTGGTAAATGTCCTCGAACAAAATGTACACGTGTGAAAAAATGTACGTTCGTTACAAAATGTACGCGTGTGAAGAAATGTACTTGTGTTACAAAATGTACACGTGTGAAAAAATGTACGTTCATTACGAAGCGTACTCGTGTACGTGTGCAAAAGTGGACTTTTGTTACGAAAGTTACACGCGTGAAAAAATGTACGTTCGTTACAAAACGGACACGTGTGAAAAAGTGCACTCATGTTACAAAATGTACGCGTGTAAGAAAATGTACGTTCGTTACAAAATGCGTTCGTTTTGAAAAGAAATGTTTCTGGACAAAACGATGTTTCTGTAAAAAATGTGAATTCATCCGTGAGCATGATAAAAAATCTTGCGATCACTCATGGGATGATGACAGTCATTCAAGCTGCCATGATTGCGATCACCATAAACGTTCATCCTGCAAAAAGAGAAAAAAAAATGATCACTTCTGGTTTAGAAAACGCGATTGCTAATTCTTTATCCCCGATTGTTAATAGTAAGTGTAAAAAGACCGCTCTATTGCGGTCTTTTTACACTTGCTGAAAATGACTTATATCGGCAAACTGTGTAACACTAGCTTTTTTTTCTTCAAATTCAATGATACTTAAGCTAGCACTATGCATAAATGGATCATCCCATACTTTTTCAACCGAAAGACCAGCAAAGTGCCCCACTAGTAATTTTGCTGCCGCTGCGTGTGATACAATTAAAATACTTTCTCCTTTATGTTTTTCTAAAAGAATGTTGACCCCTTCTATCACCCGTTTATATACATCATTAAAATTTTCTCCTGATGTCGAACAAAAACGATGCGGCTCATTCCAAAACGTATGTACGTCCTCTGGATACTGCGCTTCCAAATCCGCAAGCATTTGCCCTTCCCAGATTCCCATATTAATCTCATAAAAGTGTTCGTCAGCTATAATTGGAATATTCCGCTCTCCTTTTATCAGCTCTGCCGTATGCATTGTTCTCCCACTTGGACTACTATATATTGCATGAAGTGGTATATCCTTTATTCGTTCCCCTAATTGTTTTGCTTGTAGCATTCCTTTTTCGGTTAAATTCGAATTCTTTCTTCCTTGCATACGCTTTGCTATATTCCATTCTGTTTCTCCGTGACGTGTTACATATAAAGTCGTCTTCATTCGTTTCCTTCCCCCTCAATGAATTGGTCGTAATTCCCATGGCTCTAATGTTCCTATAATACAATCACTTTGTTTACTCTGAATTCCTGCTATAACCCCTTCTGCAATTTCTTCATGAGTCAACCACCTTGAATGTTCACCTTGTAAAATAAACCCTAATAAAATTCTATGATAATCACATGAAGAACTTCCTATTTTTTGCCGTTCCAATTGAGAAGCACTACTCCCTAATATATGAAACAAACCATAGGATTTAGAATGTAACTCAATTTCTTCACAAATTACTTGAAGCGCCTTTTTAGCAGTTGTATGTATCCAAGCTATTACTAATGTGATAGGGCCATTTTGTTTAATAGCACCTTTAATAGATTGTTTTAAGATGTCGCTATCGTGGTAATCAAGAGAAATACATGTAACATTTCCGGGAGCATTACATGCATGTTTCACACCTTCTAACCTATCCCTATCTCGTCCAATAACAGAAACATAAAAGCCTTGATTACAGAGCCAAACGGACACTTTCTTTAGCATTCCTGTCCCTCCAATAACGAGCGCATGCATGCTCTTCCCTGCCCCCTTTATTTCAACAATAAAATTTCATATGTGGTTTTGCTTCCTTATAATAATGTAAGCGATCCTGCAATGTACCTGAATGAAACTCAAACTTATGTCCATCTGGATCAATAAAATAAATAGACTGACAATCTCTTACATCACGTTCTCTTCCTTGTAAAATATGAACTTTATTCTCCTCTAATCGCTTTAATAGCTGATCAAATTCCTCTTGTTGAACAGAAAATGCAATATGTGTATATGACTGATGAATTTCATTTCTTGCAATATCTGCTTCTTCATTGAGTGCGACCCACATTCCACATACATCAAAATATGCGAGTTTTTTTCCTTTTACTAATAACCTTCCCTCTAATACTGTTTCATAAAATTGAATCGATCTTTCTAAATTTGAAACTGAAAAACAAAGATGATTAAATCCGTTTATCAACATAGAACCTCCTTACAAAATAAGAGATGCGCAAAAATTCGCACATCTCTTATTATACTATTTTTTTGTAACATATGCCCATTTATAACTAAAATCGCCACCGAATGTATGATTTGCAATTCCTTTTACATATGTTTTTTCTAAATATGCTGTACTTTGCTGATAAGCAGGTGAAATTGCGGTATCTTCTCCAATTAAGATTTTTTCCGCTTCTGCAAGTGCTTTCCAACGTGCTGCATCGTCTTTTAACAATTCACCTTTTGACTTAGCAACTAAATCATCATACTTTGGATTTGAATAAGCCATTTCATTAAATGAACTTCCTGTAATAAACATATCAATGTATGTCATTGGATCTGGATAATCAGGGCTCCATGCTGATAGCGAAAACTCATATTGTAATTTCTTCTCTAAATCTAATTTTTGTTTATATGGTTGTTGTTTCAAATTCACTTTAATTCCAGGTAAATTTTTCTCAAGTTCTTCTTTAATAAAGTCACCAACTTTTTTGCGGCTACCATTATCATCGTTTAGTAATTCTACCGTAATTGTATCTTGACCCAATTCTTTTTTCGCTTCTTCCCATAACTTTTTCGCTTTTGCCGCATTATCGTTACTATCTCGGAAATTTTTATTTACAGTACGAAAATCTTTTCCATCCGGACCCGTTGTAAATTTTTCCGGTACTAAGAAATATGCTGGTAATGATCCATCATTTAAAATGACATTTGCAATACCTTTTTTATCATAAGCTAAATCAATCGCTTCTCGCACTTTTTGATTTTTAAATGTTGAGTTTTGTTGATTAAAACGTAAGAAATACATGCGCGGATCTAGTTTCGTTTTGAATTCATCTGGCTTATTCTTTTTATATTTATCAACAAACTCTGAGGTTAAAATGACGCGATCTACTTCATCACTATCATACAAGTTCACACCTGTGCTCGTTTCTTTTACGATACCCACATTAATTTCTTCTAGTTTTACAGTACCTTTATCCCAGTAATTTGGATTTTTCTTTAATTTATAGCTTTGCTCATGTTTCCATTCACTTAACGTAAATGGTCCATTGTATAAAACTTTATCAGCTTCTAGTGCATATTTATCTCCTTGTTTTTTTACAAACTTCTCATTTAAAGGGAAGAATGTTGGAAATGATGTAAGATCAAGAAAATATGGAGCTGGTTGTTCAAGTTCTACCACTAGTGTTTTATCATCTTTTGCTTTTACACCAAGCTGATCAAGAGGCAACTCTCCCTTATTAACTTTTTGAGCATTTTTTACATCAAATAAAATAAATGCATATTCAGATGCTGTTTCTTTATCAAGCGCACGTTGCCAACCATATACAAAATCTTGCGCACGAACCGGCTCACCATTCGACCACTTTGCATCTCGTAATTCAAAAGTATATGTTTTCTTATCTTCACTAATTTTCACATCTTTTGCCATACCTGGAGTTCGTTTATTATCTTTATCTAATCGATATAAACCTTCCATTGCATTTACGAATACTCGGAACGATACGGAATCTGTTGATTTTGACGTATCCATCGAAGGAATTTCTGCTGTTTCTAGTAAGTTTAACACTTGTTTATCGGCCATCCCCTTACCTGTTTCTTTCTTCGTTGTCGATGCTTTCTCCCCATTCCCGCAACCTGCAACAAACATACTTGTTGATAGTGCAAGTGCAGCAAGCGTTGAAACTTTTTTCTTCATTCTTTCTTCCCCCAATCTTTATGTATACAATAAGGCCTATATGATAATATTATACAAAACATTCAGATTATTTCAAATATTTTTCTTTACTGAAATAAAAAGAAATGAATGTAAAAGCTACTTTATCCGCTTTTACATCCATTTCTTATAACATCTCTTTTATTTCATCTTTTTGTAATCCATCATCAAACTCAAAAAGATCTTGCGTACGAAACACATCTTCCATCATTATCAAGAATTCTTTTTCATCTTGTGGCTCATCGTTAATCGTAAGAGAATAGGGCTCAATTTCATTCAACCTGTAATCGACAACAAATTGAATGACAATTTTTTGTCTTGCCATACCATTATTATATCCATGAAATTCTACTAATTCTAATCCATCTCCCCCGCGGTAATAAACCCAGGTTGGTTGCTTAAAATAGTGTTCAAACGATTCTCCAATAGAAAAGAAGGGATACTCATAAAGAGAACTTGCTCGTACTTTTTGAATGACATCTTGATCTGTGGGAAAGAAAAAGTGACTCATAAATATACTAGTCGCTGTCAAAATTGTAACAATAGCCGCTCCAATTTTACTTGTTCCACCATTATCACGAATAAGATAACTTTCAACAGCTTCGTCCTTTACCCCCCTTGCCTTTATTCGATATATTTTCCGCTCAGCAAATCGATAATATAGCCCATTAGCAAATATCCCAATTCCTATCATCATTAAAATGAGTAATAAAAAAGTAAGCGGCACCATATTTATGATTGGAAGTGCAACATTGAAACCCATATAATAGGAGAATGCATTACAAGCTACTAATAAGATTACAAATAAACAAGCAGGTAAGTAATACTTTCGATAGCCAAACCATCCAACATTGAAAATAGCCGCCCATCCATTCCAACTCCACCCTGCTATTCGTTTTTTTTCTTTCTCCCATTTCCCTTTATAATATGGATAATGCGCTCCCACATATTGTTCCATATCTTTTTCTATTGGTGAGGTTTCCTCTTTTGTTCTATTATGTAAAACTTGCTGACAATCTTTACAATTGAACTGACTGTCAGGACAAGGATTCCCACAATTTATACAATGCAAAATAATCCCTCTTTCCGTGATTTGTCCGCTACTGATACTTCTATTGTCCAACATACTAAAAACTTAATGATTTGAAGAAAGAGGCTTTTACAGGATCGTACACCCACAAATAATAGGCGAAACCATTCAGATTAGATCGTAATATAGAATTCTTTTTCCTTTAATCAATGAAAACTACTATTTCCATCCGAACATTTTTTCGTCTTATTTTAAAATCCCCTCATGTTGTAATAACCATTCTTTTCGCCATAGTCCACCTGCATAGCCAACTAACTTTCCACTTTTTCCAATTACACGATGACATGGAACAATAATAGAAATCGGATTGCGACTATTTGCTCCGCCAATCGCACGTACTGCCTTTGTGTTACCAACCTTTTCTGCAATATCTAGATAGGAAGCACTCACTCCATACGGAATCGTATAAAGTGCATCCCAAACATTCTTTTGAAATGGTGTTCCGACTGCTGATAGTGGTACTGTAAATTCAGTTCGCTTTTGATGAAAATATTCATCTAATTCAGCGAGACACTGTTCTACAATTTGACTTGTATTCTCTTCTTTCCGTTTCTCTACAAAAATAACAGACGTAATTCCTTCATCATTTGCAGTAATTTCAAGCAAACCTATTTCGCTTTCATAATACGCTCGGTACATGCTCCTACCCTCCAATTTGATTCATTTCAATAATTGTAACACAAATGTGCAATCTTTCGAGAATAAGCGTTTTATTATGGAAACAAAAATGATGATGATACAATTAAGAAAACTGTAATAAGGGGGAATAACTATGGGCTATCATCTTTTTTCACCTTATACGATGAAAGATATCACATTAAAAAATCGTATTGTTATGTCACCGATGTGTATGTACTCTTCAGAACACGAGGATGGAAAGGTTACAAATTTCCATCCTATCCATTATGCATCTCGAGCAGCTGGTCAAGTAGGTCTTGTAATGCTTGAAGCTACAGCTGTTGTACCTGAAGGACGTATTTCTAATAAAGATTTAGGTATATGGAATAATGATCATATTCCAGGTTTACAACAAACGGTTTCACTCATCCATGAAAATGGTGCCAAAGCAGCTATTCAATTAGCACACGCTGGACGAAAAGCTGAATTACATACAGATGCTGTGGCACCCTCGGCTGTTGCATTTAATGATGCTATGAAAATTCCGTTAGAAATGAATAAACAGCTAATCCAAGAAACAATTTCCGCTTTTCAAGATGCTGCATACCGCTCCAAACAAGTAGGATTTGATATTATTGAATTACATGCGGCTCATGGCTATCTCATTAATGAATTTCTTTCTCCATTATCAAACAAACGGACTGATGAATATGGTGGATCACCTGAAAATCGTTACCGTTTCTTAAGAGAAATCATTAATGCTGTAAATGCAGTTTGGAATGGTCCTTTATTTGTACGTATTTCTGCTAATGACTATCACCCTGAAGGATTAACAGAACATGACTATGTTCAATTTGCAAAATGGATGAAAGAACAAGGGGTAGATGTAATTGATTGTAGTTCTGGTGCAGTTGTACCTTCACAAATTGATGTTTACCCTGGCTATCAAGTAAAATATGCAAATCATATAAAAAAACAAGCGCGCATCGCGACAGGCGCAGTAGGACTAATTACAAGTGGTATACAAGCAGAAGAAATTTTAGCAAATAATGAAGCGGACTTGATCTTTATTGGTCGCGAGCTACTTCGCAATCCATATTTCCCAAGAACAGCAGCCAACGAACTTGGATTTGAATTACAAGAACCACACCAATATCAACGTGCTCGCGGTAAAACAACCCCGACTCGCCGCTAAAATGAGATAAAACAAAAAGGAGAAGGACGTCCCTTCTCCTCTTTCATTATTTCATCATTGTAATCTCTGTAGAATTATAAATATGAACACCAGATTCTTCACGTAGCGCTGCTAGATACATCCCTTTTGCAACCTGCTCAGCTGTAATTGGCTTATACTTTTTTAAAGTACCATTAAATACAAATGGTACGATACCAAATATCTTCTCAGCCATTCTTTCTCCAAAACGAAATTCTTCTCGATCCCCAAGTAGTAATGATGGTCTAAATATATGAACTCCACCAATCACCAACTTTTGAAGTTCTTCCTCCATCTTCCCTTTTACTTGTGAATAAAAGAATAGAGATTTCGGATTGGCACCCATAGAAGAAATAACAAGAAAATTTTGCACACCTTGTTTTTCTGCTAAACAAGCTGCTCGTAATGTATATTCATAGTCTACTTTTTTAAAATTCGCTTTCGTTTTTGCTTTCTTAATTGTTGTCCCAAGACAGCTAAAGACATCATCAACAGCAAATAACTCTTTATACTCTTCTAATATAGAAAAGTCCACTTGTTTCTGTTGTAACTTTTCATGCTCCCATTGTAATGGTTTTCTTACAAAAACCATTACCGAATCATAGTAATCTGAATCAAGTAATAGCTGCGTCACTTCTTGTCCAACTAAACCACTTGCACCGAGTACTAGCGCTGTTCGTTTATTCATCTATCCCTATACCTCTTTATCTAATTTTATACCGTCCAATTAGGCAGTACCAATCCTATTTCTAGGAGTTTCCTTTTTACTTATTCTATCATAAGTAAAGCACTATGCGTGACGCAAGCGCTTTACTCACTCTTCTCTCTTGTTTTCTCTATTGGTAACTTTGTTATGATTGTAGAGTCACCCAGATTACTTATTAATGTTTTAAGGAAAATCAAAACACATGTTAATGGTAAAACAACTACTAATATCAATAAAATTGCCTCCATCAAGTAATCCACTCGCTCATCCCCTTTTCATCCCCTCTACCTCAATATATGAAAGCAATGTTGCCACTTATGCGACATTCATAAAAATTAATACTGCTCTTTTTGACAACTTTATAACAAAATCAAATCGAAATGATTATTATTTACTCCGCATTAACGTGCAGAAATATCCCCGCCTCAAAATCCAGCACAATAAAGATGTTTTATGGGGATCAACTGCCTGTAAAATCCTGATTGGTGAAGGCTAATAATTGGTACGGGACTTTATCCTACAACAATTAATGTTTCACTTTATTGCAACTTTCATAAAGATGTATTATACTAAGTTCGCAACTTAAAACGTAATTATTACGTTTTGCGATAAAAATGTTTTTTCTCTTATTTTGGGAGAAAATAAAATTGGAAAAGAAAGAAAAGAGGAGAATTATATGAAGAAAAGATTAATGGTATTTTCTTTTATACTTATTTTCACATTAATTTTCGCTGGATGTTCCAGCAAAAAAGAAGGATTAGCAAAAAAAGATGGCAAACTTTCTGTGTATACAACCATTTTTCCACTTGCTGATTTCGCTAAAAAAATCGGTGGTGACTATGTAACTGTTGAAACAATTTATCCACCTGGTGCTGACTCTCATACATATGAGCCAAGTCAAAAACAAACGGTGCAAGTTGCAAAGGCAGATCTATTCGTATACAACGGCGCAGAATTAGAACCGTTTGCAGAAAAAATGGAAAAAACATTAAAAAAAGAAAATGTAAAAATTGTTAATGCATCTAAAGGCTTCGATCTTATCGCTTCATCAGAAGAAGAACATCATGAACACGAAGAAGGTCATAAAGAAGAAGAACATCACCATCACGACAAAGATCCACACGTATGGCTGGATCCTACACTCGCAATGAAACAGGCTGAAAAAATTAAAGATGCACTTGTAGCATTGCAACCAGATCATAAAAAAGAATTCGAGAAAAACTTCGCTGCTCTGCAAACAAAGTTTACTGACTTAGATGATCATTTTAAATCTGTTGTTTCAGGTGCAAAAACGAAAGATATTCTAGTTTCTCACGCTGCATATGGGTACTGGGAAAAACGCTATGGATTAAAACAAATACCAGTTGCTGGAATCTCTGCTTCCGATGAACCGTCACAAAAAGAACTGGCTAACATTACAAAAACAGTAAAAGATCATGGCTTGAAATATATTCTTTTTGAAACATTCTCTACTCCAAAAGTAGCAGAAGTTATTCAAAAAGAAACAGGAACGAAAATTTTACGTTTAAATCACCTCGCTACTATTTCTGAAGATGATGCAAAGAAAAACAAAGATTACTTCACATTAATGGAAGAAAACGTGAATGCTTTAAAAGAAGCTACAAGCTAAATGTACCTTTCCTCTAAGACAGCTGGACATATTCAGCTGTCTTTTTTCAATACATCAACTTGACTTAAACGAAAGAGCAAGTAAAATTATCCATATTAGCTTTATAACACTTCAGAAAGCAAGTTGGAACTATGAATCTTCACATTCGTGAAGTAACAGCAAACAATTGGCGTTCAGTCGCTGCTTTACAAGTAACAAAGGGGCAGCAACAATTTATTGAGAGTAATGCATTTTCTTTAGCAGAGTCTTTATTTGAAGGAAACGGAACGTCAGTAGGCTTATATGATGGAGAGACACTTGTTGGATATGCGATGTATGGTTGGTATTCAGCAAAAGATGATAGCGTATGGTTAGATCGTTTTATGATTGATTATCATTTCCAAGGAAACGGGTATGCAAAACGGTTTCTGCAGCTGCTAATCCAGTATTTACAACAAAAATTTCAATGTAGAAAAATTTATTTAAGTCTTCATCCAGACAACACACTAGCAATGAAACTATATGAGTCTTTCGACTTTCACTTAACTGGTGATATTGATGATGAAGGACCCGTTGTTGGTGTTATAATGGAATTACAAATAAATGAAAGTATAAGCCTGTGAAAACAGGCTTATTTTACGCACTCTTTAAAATGTTCTTGGAACCATTCTTTATTAATATCTTTCCCAATGAAAACCACTTCACTTACGCGTTCTTCCCCTTCTTTCCACTCTCTATCATAAGAAGCAGCAAACAAAGTATGAACACCTTGAAAAACAACACGGCGATCCACTCCATCAATCGAAAGGATGCCCTTATATCGATATAAATACTCTCCTAATTCTTGAACGACAGCTGACATCCATTCATTCAACTTTTGTAAATCTAATGGCCGCTCTTCACGTAATACAAACGATTTCACACCTTCTAAATGATGGTGCTCTTTATGCGGATAAATTTCTAATGTATCACGTGTTTTAAACGTTTGAATTTCTAATAAAGCAGGAATATCTACTTCACAATTTGTCGTTGGTATTAATTTTGCCATCGGATTAATCCCTTGTAACTCAGTAAGAAGTTTTTCCTTGTCCACTTCTTCAATTAAATCTACTTTATTTACTAAAATCATATCAGCAAAGGCAATCTGCTCTTTTGCTTCTAATCCTTTTTCAAAATGTTTATGTATATGATAACTATCTACCACTGTCACAACACCATTAATTTTGTATGCTGATTGAATAACTGGATCCAAAAAGAACGTTTGGATAATCGGTCCTGGGTTTGCAAGACCTGTTGTTTCAATCACCAGACCATCAAAATCCATTTTCCCTTCTGCTTTTACGTCAAGTAATTGTTTTAAAGCAACAAGTAAGTCTTCACGCACTGTACAGCATAAACAGCCATTTGTCATTTCCATAATTTCTTCTTCAACATTCATAATTAATTGATTATCAATGCCAATTTGACCTATTTCATTTACAATAACCGCTAGTTTTTTACCATGTTCTTCCGATAAAATACGATTTAATAATGTAGTTTTCCCAGATCCAAGAAAACCAGTTAAAATTGTTACTGGAATCATTTTTACAGCTCCTT
This sequence comes from Bacillus sp. UNC437CL72CviS29, assembly GCF_000482345.1. NCBI lineage: Bacteria > Bacillati > Bacillota > Bacilli > Caryophanales > Bacillaceae > Bacillus > Bacillus sp. UNC437CL72CviS29. Next base: position 67,042 of record NZ_AXVB01000014.1, read on the forward strand.
ATGCCTATATCTATATACATTATATCATACAGAAAAGACATATTTATTGTAAGCATCTCTTGCTAGCTATATAATATTACCAAACAAGAAAGCCTTTTCAAAAATATCATTATTCATCAAGGAGGTCTACTCAAAATGAAACGAATTCAGATGGCTAATAACCTTGAATTTTCTCGTATCATTCAAGGATTTTGGCGTTTAGCAGAATGGAATATGTCAAAACAAGAATTACTTTCTTTCATCGAAAATTGTATGGATATGGGAATTACAACTTTTGATCACGCTGATATTTACGGGGGGTATACGTGCGAATCGTTATTTGGGGAATCATTACAATTAAAGACTTCTTTACGTGAAAGTATGCAAATTGTCACAAAATGTGGAATCGCTCCCTTATCACCAAAATTCCCAGAACGATATGTTGCTCACTATAATACTAGTGCTGAACATATCGTGAAAAGTGTAGAACAGTCGCTACAAAACTTACATACCGATTATATTGATTTGCTACTCATTCATCGACCTGACCCATTCATGGATCCAAGTGAAGTGGCAGTAGCTTTCACACGTTTACAGCAAGATGGAAAAGTACGTCATTTTGGCGTATCTAATTTTTTACCGTCTCAGTTTAATATGCTTAGCTCATATTTAGATTTCCCGCTCATTACAAACCAAATTGAAGTATCTGCGATGCAGCTTCAACATTTCGAAAAAGGTACAATTGACTTATGCCAAGAGAAAAGAATTAATCCCATGATTTGGTCTCCTCTTGCTGGTGGAGAAATCTTTACAGGACAAAATGAACGTGCTATACGCTTACGAGAAACTTTACAAAAGATTGCAAATGAATTAAATGTTGATAGCATTGATATTATCATGTATGCATGGCTACTTGCTCACCCAGCAAACATGATGCCAATCGTTGGTTCTGGTAAATTAGAGCGCGTGAAGACGGCAATCGAAGCTACAAAACTTACATTAGATCGTCAGCAATGGTTTACAATCTTTGAAAGTTCGAATGGACATCCCGTACCTTAATGTGCTAACAAATTATAGTAGGTATTGAATATCCAACTCCTTTTTATGTTATAATTACCATAAAAAGGAGTTGGATTTATGAATAACTCGAATAAAGGTTACTCCTGGAAATTACTCGAAATTTGGTTATCTATTCCAAGAAGTGCAAGACTTGCATTCTTATGGGCTATTATTTTAGGAGTTTCCTATTTAGGCTGGGTAAAAATCATTAAACAATTCTTATAATGACTGAAACTTAAATAATAATACAATTCAAAAAGCAAAGCTACTACATTATCGCTCTGCTTTCTCATACCTATTTCTTGTCATCGCAAACACACATGTATCCCTTAATCCATTACCATCTACTGCTACACTACTGCTTTCTAAAACCCCTTCTAAGTTGAAACCCAACCTCTCTGGTATCGCTCTACTTTTTACATTTCGTGAATCACAGCGAATCTCTATCCGATTTGCCTTTAACTCAGTAAAAGCATAATTCATAATACCTTGCGCCGCTTCTGTCATATAGCCTTTTCCACCGAAGCGAGAATCTATCCAATATCCAATTTCAAATCTTGGTATTTCCCAATCGATACGATGCAATCCAGCAGATGCTACAAATCCGCCTGTTTCTTTTAAAAATACTAGTAATCTCAAATCTTCACGCTGTAAAAATTGAATATGCGACCTTCTTATACTCGCTTCGATTTCTTCTTCTGTTTGCTCCTTTTGAGCGAAAACCATCCACGGCTTTAGTTCTTCTACCGATGCATTGATAGCTTCATATACTACTTTTCCATCCCCTGGTTTCGGCATTCGAATAAAAAGCCTGTCTGTGTAAAATTCAGAAGGAAAATCAAGTAATAATGGATTCATTCCAAACACCCCCATCTTTCTTTTGTATATAATAATATTAAATTTAAACTATATAGTAAATACTTTTCTGAATTTTACTTATTTTAAAACTTAAACAACACGCTCACTCAATTTATATGCACACTTTCTCTACTATTAAACTCATACAATCAACTGATTCACCTCTACCGCTGTACGTATTCCAGACTCAATCGCTCCTTGTATCCATCCATGATAAAGCGTTGTATGATCTCCTGCAAAATAAATTTTCCCTTCAGGTTTTACAATTGCTGGTTGCAATTCTACTTCTTGACCAGCTTGAAAAATAGCAAACCCTCCTAATGCATACGGATCTAACGTCCAACTTTTGGATATTCCTGACATAAATTCATCATACACTTGACCACCTAATATAGTCGCTAAATTTTGTAATGTATAATAAATGCGATCACCTTTCGATAATCCATCCCATAATAATGCATCAAAAGACCATGTATAACTTCCAAGCATAATAGCAGGTCCTTTTGAACCAATCCCATGACTCGGATAATATGCATAACGGATTGGTAAATCCGTTATAATCCTTCCCCCTAATTGACCCTGTTCTTCCCAAAAGCGACTTTTAAACTGAATTCCTATTTTCGTAGCAGCCATATAATGTAATTCACGAATCGCTCTCCACTTTTCATGTGATACAGAATCGAAAGGGTCAATTTCCACAAAGCGCATTGTAGAAAACGGAATTGTAATAATAACTAAATCACCGGTTATGCTACTATATTCAAACGTTTCTTCATGTCTACAATAAGCTGTTATTCCTTTTTGATGTTGATGAAGTTTCATCAATTTTTGATTGTATATAATATCATCTTGTAACTGCGGTAAAAAAGATTTTGGAAGCTGATCATTGCCCCCTTTAATTTCACAAAAACCACTTTCTTGCTGCAAAATATATATAAATCGTAACGTTTCAACAAATGATTTTTCTAAAAAACCTTCTAAGTCCAAAAGTACACCAATCATCTCAATCGTTACTGGTGAAAAATACGTTTTATATTGATACGGATGATATTTTAAAAACTGTGCTGTTGAATACTTTCCGAAGTCTTGTTCAACAATCTTCCAGTTTTTATCTGGGTCTCTTTTAATAAAATCAATAATTGGCTGTACTGCTAATAATAATAACTCCTCAGAGGTCTTTCCCACCTCATTCACTGCAACTGGATACTTTAAAATACTAGGATTATTTTCATATTGCTGCAACGTCGTTTTTTTACCATTCACATAAATAATATCTGTCTCATTTCGATTAATAAAAGGAGTTACTTGCAACCCGAACTTTCTTATATACGCCATCGTTAGTGTATGTATATATGGTATACGCATCGCTCCAACATCTAAATATAATCCAGTGTCCTCCATTCTAACAGTCTCAATTCGGCCTCCTATACGGTTATTCGCTTCTAAAATTTTCACAGAATGCCCTGCGTTTTTAAGTAACGATGCTGATACTAAACCAGCCATTCCAGCACCAACTATAATGATTTGTTTTGGCTCTACTGTTTTCGGTAATCCTTTATCAATAATTTTCAACATTTCATCAGTTGTAACACGGGATTGTGTATGCACTTGCATCATTCCACCCCTTGCTTTAAAAAATACAAAACAGTGATTCTTTGAATTGTATTCATAAGTATAGTAGAACAACACAATATATTTCAGAATATTCATTAATAATTCACAGAGATTTACTCTCATTCGCCATTCCTTATCATATAATAAAGATGCAGATAGGAAATGTAAGGAAAGGATTGATAACAATGAAACGCACTTACGACTATCTTGAAACAAAAAAACATTTAGAATTAAAAAAACAACTATTATGCAAAAAATTATTAAATGTAAATTTAACTGAAGAAGATCGAAATCAAATTAAGATGGAGATCGATAACTACGAATATATTTTAACTTTGGTGGAGATGAATCATTATGAACGTGGCATTTCTCATAACAAGCGGATGTAAAAACATTCGCTTGTTTATTTGAGGATAAATTAAAGTCATATCGGTTGCTAGCAGAAGCATAAAAAAGAGATGCATCACATAGAGTGATGCATCTCTTTTTTATACTTCTGTTTTCGTAATATATTCAACAGCTTCTTTCAATACGTCTTCAAATTGTTCAGGGTAATCATGGTTTACGTTAGATATAACTTTATACTTATATTGTATGTTTTTCGTTTCCAATAGCTTCACAAACCTCTGTGTACATTCAAAGCAATCTTCATCCTGATCCCCACAAATAATATATCCCTTAATACCTTTATCTTTCAATTTATTCAACAAGTCTTCCCATTCTTCAATCTCAGGAACCCACGGTGCTACAAAAACAAAACCTTGTACCGCTATATCTTCGTTTAATATTGCATGTAGCGCCACCCTTGCACCAGCAGAAAAGCCTCCGATAATTGTATGATTTAGCTCACCACGATTGTTCGCTATAATACTTTCATAATGCTCCTTTAACTCACGGGATCCCTTTTCGACATGATCCCAAACATAACCTTCTGAAAATTGAATTTGAGAGGACTGCGGTAATGCTAACAAATAACCTTGATTCACAACCGGTTTCCAATACGGTTCTGCTATTTTTATATTTTCTTGATTACCATGCACTGCAATTAATAAATTGTTATGAATACCGCTCTTCCCTTGTAGCGTTTTCAAATGAACTTGTTCAGATTTCTTTGCTGCTTCTTCTCTTTCTTTACATAACTGAATCATCTGATTAAATTCTTCATATTTATGAAGCGGTTTTAAATCTTCGTCCGTAATCAAATATTCATATCCATACCAAAACTCATTTTCGACAATCGCTTCTTTCATTATATGTAAAGCTTCTTTCTCAAGCCCAGATGCACTTGCCAATGCATATCTAAAATTAAATATTTGCGCCTTATTACCACCAGTTACCTTGTCTGCATTTTTAGTAATATAATAATATGCTTCTAAACTACCATCTTTCGCGTAACATTCTAACGTCTCATTTAGTAAACCAATGTAAGTAACCTTATTCATCTACACTTACCTCCCGTAACCTTTTAGGAATATATATTTCTTTAACATGCTTTCAGTCACCCTAAGGTTCCGGTAATACATACTGTCAAATTTTAAATATTAGATTAACAGTAACTACTCCCACTCTTAGGATAACGTTTACAAAATAACTTACAATTTTTCATAATACATCACTCCTTTCTATCTCTTATATAATTAAATACAAAATTGACAGAAAAGTCAATTTATAAAACAAAATATACTATAGTTTCACATTTCTTTTAACAAAAAAACAACAATATATCATTGTTGTTTTTTTGTTAAACAATATTTTTTTTACTTTTATCTGGTTTACTTGAGACTAAATAATGTTTCTCTGAAATATATAATTTTCGCTTTAATATACGATCTAAATACGGTGCTAGTTTCATTCCACATATAAGGCGATCCTCATCGTTTTCTACAATAGGAAACATTTCTTTTTCGGTAACATATTGGTCTACCGCTTTTTGTACAATATCAATTTCTTTTACAAGTTCTAAATTTTCTTCTGTATGTTCAAATACCTCAAGTGTTTCCTTCGTTATAATGAACGTATTTGTAGGAAATGCTGGTAGATATGGTTTTAATAAGTCATAATTCACTGTATAATCTTCATTAACTAATACTGTATAAACAATATTGGCATTTTTTTCTAGAAATTTAGCCATTGCTTGTTCTAATTCATCTTTCGTAATTTGCCTCTCCTCTTTTCCACTTTTGAAAAAGCGAAACATTGTATCGCCTCCTTTTTACTATATTATACCATAAAAAGAAAGCTTAAAAATCATAAAAAAACCCATCGAAAGAATTTTCAATAGGTTTTCAATATCTTATTTTAAGAATGCACTTAACATCCAAACATGTTGTTCTAATGTTGTATGAATCGCTAATAGCATATCTGCTGATGTTTCGTCTCCAGCCTCGTCCGCTACTTCCATACCCTCTTTTAATTCTTGAATGATTGCTGAGAAATCCTTTACTAATATTTGTACCATTTCTTCAGCCGATTCTTTACTCGTTCCTTCATGTACAGTAGATGTTTCTAAATACTCTTTCATTGTTGCTAATGGTTTTCCTTCTAACGCTAAAATACGCTCTGCTAATTCATCAATATACGTTGCTGCTTCTGTATAAAACTCTTCAAATTTTTCATGTAATGTAAAGAAGTGTGGGCCTGTTACATACCAGTGATAGTTATGAAGTTTTACATATAACACACTCCAGTTTGCTACCTGTTTGTTTAATACTTCAACAACATTTGTTTTTGTACTCATTCAATCCACTCCTCTTATTATCTTATAATTATTCTCTTTTAAGAACACATTCTTATTGTACCATAAATTCCCTACTCATCCAAATCATCCACCTATATGTCACAAAGTTGCAACAACTTTAATCATTTACTAATGTTGAAAAATCTATGTACCCTTTCTTTCACTTCATATGTCTAATTGTCCAAGCTCACACATATGCATAATAATAGGTCACGTTCATCATAGTAGAAAGAGGGATTACATGGATAATCAGCAGTGGAAAGTAGCTAAAAAAGTTGCTGCTACTTATATTGGGACTGTCGTTGGGGCTGGATTTGCAACCGGACGAGAAATTGTTGAATTTTTTACGATTAACGGATTATACGGAACAATTGGAATATGCATAAGTGGAATTCTTTTCATTTGGCTGGGTACAAAAATGATGTTACTTTCTTCACAAATCGGTGCATTTTCCGCTCAGGAATTTAACAGATATTTGTTTGGTGATGTATTTGGAAATGTGATAAACACTTTGTTATTACTCGTACTTTTTGGTGTAACAAGTGTCATGCTATCAGGTGCTGGTGCTGTATTCGAGGAACAACTACGTCTACCACGACAACTCGGTATTCTCATTACAGTTATCGCGTGTATTATCATTGGAAGCCGCGGCTTACAAGGTGTATTTGAAGTAAATACACTTGTCGTACCAATTATGATGATTTTTATTATCGGACTTGCTATTACAACTTTTATTCATGGTGCGATCCCTATCCTTAACACAGTTCCGACAGAGAGTTGGAATATGAAATGGGTAACAAGTCCCCTTACATATGTCGCCTTAAATCTTTCTCTCGCCCAAAGTGTTCTGGTACCGCTAGCAAGCGAAGTAAAAGATCAAAAAGCGATTCTATGGGGCGGAATTTTAGGAGGAGCTGGGCTGTGTTTTATTCTATTATGTAGTCATCTAGCTATTTTATCTATTGATCAATTTTACCAATATAATATTCCTATGGCTGAAGTAGTAAGAAGATTTAATGCTACTTTCCATTTTTTCTTTGTCCTTATTATTTTTGGGGAAGTATTTACAACATTAGTTGGAAACGTATTTGGGATGACAAAACAAATGCAGTCTATTACTGGCTGGAAGAGCAACCATATTATTTATTTTATTTTACTTATTAGTTATTGTTTTAGCTATATTGGTTACAGTGAACTTCTTCATATCTTATATCCTATCATCGGATGGGTTAGCATCATTCTTCTGCCAATTATCGCATATAAACAGTTAGAAAAAACATAGTAAAAAAGCATCCGCTATGTACGGATGCTTTTTTACTCACAATCTTCACAGACTTCCCAATATAGACCCATTTCTACTGCGAGAAATGGTTTTAATTGTAACCGAATCATTCTGCTTGGCATACGCTCTAAAACAAATTGAACCGCTTCTTCATCCTCTTCTAACTCGGTTTTTAAGATTGCTATTCGTTGTATAGTTGTAATCTGCCGACCCTCTTTATATAAAGTAATTCGCAACTCGTCATATTCATTAAAAAACAATTCTACACTCATATGTTCCGTTGATACACTATTAACAATTGAATATTGACCATCTTCTTCTTGGATTATATATTTCCAGCCATTTTTCTTATCTTCCATTGGAGCAACTTGAAATAATGACATCAAATCCCCGTATAGCATAAGATAACCCCTCTCTTACTAAAAAACAATGAGTATTTTATATACCCTTTTTCTCTATCACTATCAATTTTATTGTACCATATATCAATTGACTTGCTGTATTCATCTGCCTGTTCTACTTCATCACTTTTATATAAATTATGAAAAAAAACAGGAATGACTTTTATCATTCCTGTTTTTCATCAAAATACTTTTCCTGTAGCAGCTAAAGCTAATACTGCTATAAAACTTGCGAATAGTAACGAGACAATAAAACTAAAAATCGGTAATGTTTTCTTTTCATTCTTTTTAAACAATAGTCTTAAACTAATAAAGATATTTAGTGGTACAAATATGAAATAAAAATATTTAATAATTTGTACGACACCACTCGAACTATTTAAAAGTGTTTTAAATACAAACACCTCAATTAAAAAGATAAGAAAAAATGAAATACTTAACCAAAATGAGGCATAGCTAAGCCAAGAATGTCTTTTAGTTCCCCAGTACACTCCCATACTCTTCTCCTTTATAAATAGTCTATTTTACAATAATTATACACGTATATAACAAAATCCTTTATTTTCCGACTATAATTTTCTGTTTTTTATAGAATAAATGACAAAAAACCAAAAGCACTCTATTTGCTTTTGGTTTTTTAATTTATTCTACTTTTTCCGATTCTGCTTTGTTATTTTTCTCCACTTCCCTCGTTCAGCACGAGCGAGCACTGGATCTTGTTTTCTCATCGCGTATGCAATCTCTCTTTGCAATTTTTTATAATTTCGCAAACGGTTTTCTGCTAAAACACCTTCATCAATAGCCTTGCGAACGGCACACCCAGGTTCATTTTCATGCTCACAATCACGGAAACGACATCCTTCCGCAAGTTTCTCAATATCAGAAAACGCTGCATGAATTGCTTCGCTTCCCTCCCATAGTTGAAGCTCTCGCATTCCTGGTGTGTCAATCACTAGGCCACCGCTTGGTAATTGGAACAACTCACGATGAGTCGTAGTATGTCTTCCCTTACTATCCTCTTCTCGAATACCACCTGTTTTTGCAACTTCACTTCCCATTAATGCATTTAACAAAGTAGATTTACCCGCACCAGATGAACCGACAAGGGCAATCGTTTTGCCAGAAGCAACAAATTGTTTCAATGATTCAATTCCTGTTTGCTGCAAACTATCAACCGCAAAGATCGGAACACCCATGGCTACCGCTTCTGTTTCCAATATCTTTTGCTCCATTTCTTCACATAGGTCACTTTTCGTCAAAACAATAATAGGCATTGATCCACTTTCATAAGCTAATAATAAATAACGTTCGATTCTTCTTACGTTAAAATCATGATTAAGCGCATTGACTAAGAAAAGATAATCAACATTTGCTGCCACAATCTGTTCAGCCGTTCTCTCGCCAGCTGCTTGCCTAGAAAAGGAGCTTCTTCTTGGGAAAACATGATGAATAATAGCCTTGCCTTCCTCTTCTATTTTCTTTATATGCACCCAATCACCAACTGCTGGATAATCCCCTTTATCTAATGCTTCATGACGAAATTTCCCGGATAACTCAGCTATATACTCACCATCATCACAAATAATACGATACATGTGCTTATGTTCAAGTAAAATACGACCTACTTCATATTTTTCTATAGATTGATCCTCAAAAAAAGAATCCCATCCAAATGATTCTAAACGATTTTGATTCAAATTTTTATCCTCCCTATTTTGAACTCAGTGGAAGGAATACGCGATTCTTACAAAGTACCGCTCTTTCCGTCCACCTTTGTATTCGCTTTAACATTCATATCAATAATCATCGCCATAACACATCACTCCGTTCTTACTTTAGTTAATTTCATTATATGTGATAGAATTTTGAAAAGCTACTTTATTTAACTGATTTTTCAGATACATTTCTTTTATTGTTCTTATTTGCCCACGATGGCTGATTTCATCTTCTAGTACATGAAACCACAAATAGTACTGATTATATACGACGCCGTTTTCCCATCGTCCTTCTGACATTAACCAATCATCATCTTTTTTTAATCTTTTATTTCTTGCAATGTGACCGCTCTTGCATGCTCAAGCATATTAACAAGTTGTCCAATATTTTTCATATAGCCCTCTACATCCTTTTTTCGATAATCTAACAGATTTTACCGAAAGAGTACCCCTACTTTAAACGAAGTTAAGTGGGGGAGTATTCATATTCATTTTCTTGCCCCCTTTTCTAAACTCGTAATAATGAAAAGTGATATCATATAATAGACTGAAATATATCTAAATTTTCTGTTATAATAAAAATGAACAAGCACGTAGCCAGACCAAATTTTCTCAATATGCTGATATAAAATTTAAAAAGGAATACAAATACAAAAAACGAATCTTATTCACTAAAAGGAGTGGATTTGATGGAGATGTATCAATGGCTAACTGCTGTTCTCATTGGTGGCGTTACTGGTTTCGTTTCCCATCTTATCAATAACCAAGGCAAGTTATTGCTTCCACGCCGTTTAAAAACATTTTTTCACCTCGGGTTTTTCACTGATATTTTAACTGGTAGTCTTGCGGCACTTCTGGGACTCGTCTTATTTGATGTGAATACTTTAAAAGAAATTATTAAAGTGTCCATTGTCACTGCCATTTCAGGGCAAACATTTTTACTTCATCAAGCTCTCGGTGGTGAACAAGCAAAAAACACACAGATTGGTAAAGCTGATGAAAAAATCCAAGAAATTGACAAATTATTGCGACGTTAAGCTATACTTCATTTGAAATTTACTGTTATAATGGGGAATAAATATTTCTGAATTGCGTCGTCTGTCAGAAGAAAGGGTGTTTCGTATGACAAAACAAAAAATAGAAGATTTCTTAACAGACTCTGAAAAAGAGGAACTGATAGAAAACTATAAATGTTTACGAGCAGCCCGCACAAAGCGCGAAGCTAACTATTTTGGTGAAGCAGTCAATCACCTATTGGATAAAGCAAAAAAACGAATTATCGAAGAAGCAGGAATAGAAGATGAAAATGCTGCAACTATTCAATCTAAACGAAAAGCACTGTTTTAGTAATATTACTAAAACAGTGCTTTTCGTCATTTTGTTTACATAATTATTTTATCTTATACTAATAGAAAGTCAAAACTTGATTCATTCAAATCATCATCAATGGCGAATCTTCCACTGATGGAAGTATCATTTTATAGTTATTCAATTATGAAATAACGCTCTACTTTTCACTGTCTTCTTTTTCTATATGCCGATCACTTCTTCTAAACACAAGATTTCAATTCGAACAAAAAATTTAAACGCTAGATTCCAAGGATTACTTGATACACTCTTACATGGGACAGAACCATACTAAAAAACATCTCATATTCAAATGAGATGTTTTTTAGTAACAATTATTCTTTTAACAAATCTATTAATCCATTTCCTTCTGATGTTCGCTCATACCCTAATGGTACAGTACGTTTAATAAGCTGTGCGTAAATTTCTGGCTCTGATAACTTTCTTCCATATTCTCTTTCGCATTGCTTAATCAGAAGCGCTAATACTCCTGCAATATGCGGTGTTGCCATTGAAGTCCCACTTAATACCGCATACTTTCCTTCTGGATAAGTGGAGAGGATTTTCTCCCCTGGTGCAACTAAATCAATTTCTTGATTTGAATTACTAAAGCAAGCGAGTTTCCTTTCTAAATTAACAGCCCCTACCTCAATTACTTCTGAATATGCACCCGGAAAATCTAATTCTTCCGTTTTATCACTGCAATCTCCATTATTTCCTGCAGCACATACGACAAGTACGTCCTGTTTTACAGCATGTTGAATGACTTCATGTAGCTCTGGTACATCTTGTGGTCCACCAAGTGACATAGAAATAATCCGTACTCGTTCTTGATTCGGTCCTCTCCAACGTACAGCATAATCAATCGCTTCAATAATTTGTTGATAGCTTCCCGAGCCATCTCCTGATAATACTTTTAGCACTAATAACTTGGCAAGTGGCGCAACTCCTAGGACTCCAACACCATTTTCTGCTGCTGCAATTGTTCCTGCAACATGCGTACCGTGACCATTATTATCAAGATAAATTTTCGGATCACCTTCATAATCCTCAGTGAAATTTCTTCCACCAATAATACGATCTTTTAAATCAACATGATTTATATCACAACCTGTATCTAATACCGCAACTATAATATCTTTCCCTTTTGCACTCTTTTCCCAAACTTCAGGAGCATGAATCAGTTGTACACCTGGTGGAATTTCATTCACTTGCTCCACTACTTTATTTACCGTAAACGGAATTAATTGAATACCCTTTTGCCTACTTACTGTACTACTGTTCATCGTGATCCCTCCTAAAAATATATTATCTCCCTAAATTGAACGCGCTTACATTTAATGATAACATTCGTTTTCTCACTCTTATTTTCCTGCTTCAAGATTTTTCTCAATACAAAAACATCTCTTTCATCAGATATGCTGACGAAACAGACGTTTGTAAAATCTTCTGTTAATAAAGCAACTAATAACTTTACAATATATGTATATTACTTTCTTGCAAAAAAATCCAGCGTAAGACAAATATATGTGAAAAACAAGGTTATTCACATAAAAAAAACTCTTACCACCATGTGTTAAGAGGTTTTTTTTAGCTACTATAAGTTAGCTCATTCGTAATCTTTCTTTCAATTGCTTTAAATAACGGGATCGTATCACAATGAAGTATACGATTTGAACCCCCACAAAGATACTTAATACAATGGCATTTTCTTTTAAAAGCGAATACTCAAACATTTGCCCTAACGCCGTTAACGCAACCGCACCATGGAATGTCGCGACTCCAATTGGAACAAAGAACAATAATGCCAATCGAATTGTCACTACTTTTGCTAACTCACCGCTTGTTAACCCCACTTTTCGAATGGAATCAAATAAACGATAATCGTCTTCTAAGTCAGAGAATAGGCGGAAGTATAGAAAACTACCTGCACAAACAAAGAATACAATGCCAATAAAAAATCCTACAAACAAAATAGGTCCAGCAAATTGTAAAGCCTGGTTTTGATCATATGCTGCAGCACTAAACCTTGAATATTCTTGATAAGATTTTATTTGGTTTGTGAGTTCTTTTCCGACTTCAATTTTATTTTTTGTCTCCTTTGTTTTATACATGTAATCTTTTACTTCTTTAAACCCATCTTGTAGTAAATCATATTGAGATTCTGAAACTATATATATATTTCCAGTAAGCACTTTACCAAGAGAAGAGGTGTTAACTTTTTTCACCTGCAACGTTTTTTTATCATGCGGTAATTCAATTGTTGTTCTCTCTTTTCTCGGTGGACCCGGGATTTCTATCGATAGAAATAGTACTTCATTTTCATTCCATAACTCAACTGGCTCCCCCGTTAACTTTGCATACTTTTTATAATCAGATTCTCTCACAAAGGTCGCATCTCTTAATGCTTTATCTTCTGTCTTCTTTGATACAATCTCTATTTCTTCAGCGGATATATGATGCTTCTTCAATGTTTGTCCAATAAATTGTAAGTGCTGTGATTCATTTCCATTCCCTTGTTGAGAGTGGTAATGAAATGTAATTGGTTGTTCCATAATCCCCTTTGTCATAGAAGCAAAGCCCACTAATGTACCAATTGCTGAGAAAGCAACGGTCGAAATTATTGTTACAATAAAGAACATTCGTGCATTATCTCTCATCCGATACGCTAAATCTGAAAGTGTAATAATATTTGTTCTTGTCCAGTAGAACCGTTTACTCTTCTTGCATGCTCGAATAATAAATACACTGAACTGCTTATATAGTAAGTATGTGCCAATAATGACAACAGTCGTTACTGGAATCAACATAATGAACACCATGGCACCATGCGAAGTTAACGCACCTATATATCCCACGCCAAGCAATAATACAGCTAGTATTGAAAAAATAATAGAAGCTTTTGGTTCTGGCTTTGCTTTCGCTGAACCTCTAAACAGTTTCATAATTTGGTTTTTCTGAATCATCCCTGCACTAAAGAATGAAATAATGATAAATAGAATGAAAAACATAGCACATGTTATACCAATTGCAGTTGTTGGAACATAATATGGCAACGATATATCCAATTTTAATAGAAGTGGAGCAATCCAAATTAATACACCTGAAAACAACATCCCACAAATAATTCCTGTAATGATTGCAGCAATACCAATCATTACATTTTCAAAAAAGATAAGACGTCTTAATTGAAAATTCGTCATCCCTAACATCATTAAAATTCCTAATTCACGCTTTCTTGTTTTTAAAAACATTCCCATTGAATATAGAATGAAGAAAAACGTAAAAAGATAAATAATAAATTGTGCAAAAGACATGCTTACAAATACATATTGACCTAACTGACCTGCACTTAATGAAGGATGAAAAGCAAAAAACGAATAAACAAAAAAAGCCATAATTGCAAATGCACTACTCAAAAAATAAGCTGAATATGTTCGTCGATTCCGTGTTACATTACGGAACGCTAATTCTCTAATGTTCATGTTGTATCCTCCGCCCTTTTAATAACTATATCGCTATCATAATAAAGCGCGGAAATATCTTCCATCGATTCAAATGACAAAAACCTTACACTTTTGAAAGGTTACAGAAAAATTGATTAAACGAATCCGTTTCATTATAATAACTACATTCATATCTGCAACCTATTGTATATTCGTTAATTTTGCGAAATAATATGAATGGAGATTTATGAATCAGTACATATATACTTATTGCTCGTTCTAAATGAATAGGAGGAAACCATAATGACATTACAAGAACAAATTATGAAAGCACTACATGTTCAACCTGTAATCGATCCAAAAACAGAAATCCGTAAACGAATTGATTTTTTAAAAGACTATTTAAAAACAACAGGTGCAAAAGGATTTGTGCTCGGAATTAGCGGCGGACAAGATTCTACACTTGCTGGTCGCTTAGCACAGCTTGCAGTTGAAGAAGTTCGTAATGAAGGAGGCAATGCAACATTTTTCGCTGTACGCCTTCCATATCACGTACAAAAAGATGAAGATGATGCACAGTTAGCACTACAATTTATTCGACCTGACCAATCTGTTGCTTTTGATATTGCCTCAACAGTTGATACATTTTCTAACCAATATAGTGACTTATTAGGTGATTCATTAACAGATTTTAATAAAGGAAACGTCAAAGCTCGCATTCGCATGGTCACACAATATGCAATTGGCGGCCAACAAGGTCTACTTGTTATCGGAACAGACCACGCTGCTGAAGCTGTAACAGGATTCTTCACAAAATTCGGAGATGGTGGTGCCGATCTTTTACCACTTACAGGCTTAACAAAGCGCCAAGGCCGTGCTTTATTACAAGAATTAGGTGCTGAAGAACGTCTTTACTTAAAAATGCCAACAGCAGATTTATTAGATGAAAAACCAGGTCAAGCAGATGAAACGGAATTAGGTATTACATATGATCAACTAGATGATTACTTAGAGGGAAAGACAGTTTCTGCAGATGTAGCAGAAAAAATTGAAAAACGTTATACAGTAAGTGAACATAAAAGACAAGTACCTGCATCGATGTTTGATGATTGGTGGAAATAGACATGAAAAGACAAAAGAAGCCAGTTTATATTGGCTTCTTTTTCTAGATTTTTTAAGCATTAATGTCTCATCAATAGAGCTACCCCTTTAAAAATCGCCACCCACGCTAAAAAAGATAGATCTAACGTATTATGAACATTAACATTGTAGTTATTCTAACTATAACTGATACCTTTCTAACCGTCACGGAAAGGTACCACTCACAAATACAAAAAGAGCACCTGTTACAGATGCCCCTTTTCATTAATATTTGAATGTGATTGTCGCTAATGAATAACCTGCCATCGCACTATACGGTGCAACTTGGTATGAAACTCCTTTCGCCCCTGTTGGCCAAGAAAGTTCATTTAATACTTTTTTTATATCTTGCATTGTTCCATCCATCGACTGTTTATAACGCATTTCTACCTTTTTAGGCTTTGCAGTGAATTGCTTCTGCAATTTCGCTTTAAGTTCATTGTAATTTTCAGCCCCGTATTGTGCGGATAGATAAATTAAGTTCGTATCCTTTAGCATTTTTTGGTATACTACCGCTTTAGGACTACCTGTTTTTATCTTATTTGTTAATTCATTATAATAATTAGTTGATGCTTTTGGGTATTTATTACGATCCCATTCATGGTCTTTTCCTAACTGCTCATCAGACATATTATAATAAGAATATGTCACACGACCTGCTTTATCTGGAACTGGATCATCGAATGTAGTATCAAGATGATACCACTTATTCTCGATCTTCACTAGATTCCAAGCATGAGCTTGTCCATTCCCTTTTCCTGTTACAATATGGGATTGAATCCCTGCTTCTTTTAGTAATTGATATGTTAATAATGTATATCCTTGACACACAGCAGAGCGGTTTGCCAATGCTTCATATGCTGTATAAGCCTTGTAAGAAGTATCATAAGAAACATGTTTCACAACATAATCATGAATTGCTTTCACTTTTTCATGCTCATCCATGCCCTCCTTCAAAATAGAACTTACAATTGATTTTGCTTGCGCCTTCACGTATTGTGTTTGTTCTTTTGATTCACGATATGAAATTTTTAATGTAAAAGTATAGTTCCCTGGTATACCACGAATTGAATATTGTGTACTTGCTACATTATATTTTAAATACTCATCTGCATCTACTATTTTAGTATACTCTTTATAAAGCGTATCCATTACTTCTCTAGCATTCTTAGCTTTTGTTTTATACGTAATTGTAATATTCTCTTCGCGATTATCAATATGTTTTTTTAATTCTTTTCGGAAATCCCCTAGTATTTTTGCGTCTGGTTGCGTAGCTACCACTTTTGTATTTGTAGCTGCATATGATACAGCAGGCACTTGTAAACCACCTATCATGATTGTTGAACAAAGCGCGACAGCTGTTACATACTTGTTTGTTTTCTTCATCTCGCCACATCCTTCTATTCTAAAAATATACGAAAAAACTCCATATATTTTTAAAGTATACAATATTTTTTCAAAAAGAAAATATGCGATTATACATATCTTACAATCTATATGTATCAATTATAGGATATTTATACTATAATTGATACATATACTAAAATAAAAAAGCAGTAGGTTCTTAATAAGAATTAACTACTGCTTTTCTTTCTAACAAGATTGCAATACACTGCATGTATTTTCAAAAAGACGTTGCTTTAAATCCTCATTTCCAATACAAAAATACAGCATACCTAAATCTCCCCACATCATATTACAATTTGTATAATCAGAGTCAATTTGGAATAATAATGTCATATCGTGATCATGAATACCAACAGATTCTCCAGCTTCTTCAAACACTTCTCTTTGAACTGAGAATGGTTGACCAAATACTTGATGATTATCATAATGATCTGGCATTAATTCCTCTAATAGTTGTAAAAAACGATCCGAATCAGCTTCATCCTCAATAAATAGCTCAGGAAGTTTATAGGTTAATTTAAATGTTAATGTGCATTGTGTATACTTTGATTGTTTATCATTTACCCTCTGTAATTGTTCTAACGGAACGTTATGATATAAAACACATCCATTACCAGCATGTTGATAATTACTATCATAGAAGAAATACAACATACCTGTTTCAGGTAAATCATGATCCACGCCCATATCTTGCAAATCAGCTAAATTAAATTGTGCAATAAAATCCAATGCCTTTCCTTCGTGAGTTGGATATTCAAATGTAGATGGGACATCAGGAAGCCCCCCCATTTTTGAACAGCCAATGGGAAGTGACTCTTCTTGTCTCGGAACAACTTTTATACATGGAAATATAGTAGCTAGTAGTTCTCTTTTTATATGTGTTAAATCATATTTATCAATTAGTAAATCAATCTGGTTTCTCATAAATTCTCCTTACATAAATGTACTTATCCGTATCATAGCATAAACACGGCATATCCTTCATCCTGAAAAATCAAAATAATTTATTCAAAAAAAACGGGCTTATCCCTAGTACGCGAATAACTTTAATACAGCATAGTATACAGTGTTCCTACAAATACGATCCTTCATAATTCCTTATAGCAGATCCTCAAATTGTTCATTTTTCTTTATTTCAACTTTTATTATAAGGAGGCATTCCATATGGGTTTTGGTTATGGTGGCGGTTACGGCTATAGTTGTGGCGGTGGTTGCGGCTATAGTTGTGGCGGTGGTTGCGGCTACGGCTACAGTTGTGGCGGTGGTTGCGGTTACGGCGGTTTCGCTTTACTAATCGTTTTATTCATCCTTTTAATCATCATTGGAGCTAGCTGCTGGGGCGGTTTCATAGGTTGCTAAGTAGCTTTAAAAACTATTGTAAAAAAAGCACGTGAATCACGTGCTTTTTTACTATACGGCAAATCCAACCTTTGAAAGGAACTATTCCTATGAAAATTGATGGTGTTTTTGAAGGTGGCGGCGTGCGCGGAATTGCGCATGTTGGCGCAATTTGTGCATTAGCAAATCATGGCTATGAGTGGGAGCGTGTAGCGGGAACATCTGCTGGGGCTATTATTGCAGCTCTTCTAGCAGCTGGTTATTCTTGTACAGAATTAAAAATAATTATAAATAACGTTAACTATCATCAATTTATAAAAAAAAGTTTACTTGATAAAGTCCCTTTTATAGGAAAGGGATTAAGCGCATGGACTAAATTAGGCATTTATTCAAACAACTATTTAGAAAGCTGGTTAGAAGACCTCTTGCACAAAAAAGGGATCCATAGTTTTAGTGACTTACCTAATCCACAAAACTTAAAAATTATTGCCTCAGATATTAGTAATGGAAAGATGGTTATTTTCCCTGATGATTTACCTAACTATGGCTTTACAAATCAAGATTTCTCTATTGCAAAAGCAGTTAGAATGAGCAGCACCATTCCTTTCTATTTCGAACCAGTAAAGTGGAAAACACCAAAATGGAAACAACCTTGCTATATGGTTGATGGAGGTCTTCTTAGCAATTATCCAATTTGGATTTTTGACTCCCCTAATTTACCCCGTTGGCCAACTTTTGGTTTTCATTTTGTAAAAAATGAAATACAAGCTGAACCTGTTCCTTATAAAGATCCCCTCTCTATGTTTAAAGGCTTATTCAAAACGATGATGCAAGCACACGACTTACGCCATCTAGATAAAGAATCAAAAGCAAGAACCATTACAATTCCAACTGGAACAATTACAAGTACAAAATTCCAATTAACTACCGATGAAAAAGAATGGCTCTATCAGTCTGGCTTTAACGCTGCCGAAAATTTTTTACAGTCTTGGAATTTCAAAACATATATTAATCGATTTAGAAACGGAAATTGAATTTTTTTTAAATTAGTTTCATTATCCATAGAATAATACCTCTTACTGTATTCATTTACTTTTCTCATCATTTTCACATGGATATTGTAAAAACACTACATCATAAAAAAAGAAATAAGCCTAATAAACTAAATGTTTTATCCTACTACTTACGAACAATTATACCGCCAACTCAAAATTCGACGTAAGTATATGTGTTAGAGATAAGATTCACTATCCGTAAAATTAAAGTTTCATTTTATTAGGCTTATTCATAAAGTACTACTCCTCACTTTTATCACTACTATAAGACAGAAGTGGCTCATACATCATTATTGCATGATTTTCCGTTACATATTGATCCTCAACAAACTGTTTTTGTTGATTAAACACCCTTCGATGTATGACATTACGTCGGATATAGCCACCCCAATAAGCTGGCTTAATTGCATGTTCTTTTTCGTATACTTCATATTGGTAAAGCTGAGGATAGGCTGTTCTCCATTCCCCCACTAAGTGTTCGTCTGTCACGTAAAGATAAAGTTGATAAGCTTGATCTGTTTCATTTTTTATTTGTAAATCAAGATAGTTGTAGGAGCAAGTCGCACCACTTCCAAACGGCTGTGTACGCTTTGAATCCGGAAATACATCATAGCTATGACGATATCGTTCTGTTACGGTTAGTGTTGTATGTAGAGTCATCCAGTATATTAAATTTGAAAGTTGACAAAGCCCACCTCCAACTCCTGGTTTAAAAGTACCATAATGCAACACCATTCCTTCTACATACCCTTTTCTCCTTGTAGTCTTACCTATTAAACGCCAATAAGAAAATGTTTCTCCCGGCTTAATCACAACACCGTTTAACTGTTTAATGGCGATTTTTAAATTAATAATTTTATTCTCTTGATACCACATATCTACATCTTTAAGTTTACGAAGCAGTATCGTTCGATGCTGTATAACCGTACAAGATAACTTTTCTTGTTGAAAAGTTTTAGCATACTTTTTCCCATCCGTTAACCATTGAATATTTCTTTTTACAGAGTAATACCACGTTCCTAACATAATACGATACTTAGACCTTTTTTTAGGCCGTATGTTTACTTCATTCATTTTTTACTCTCCTCTATCACCAATGTACTTTCTATGGTTAAAATATTACTTATACGCTCATACAGCATTCTTATAACCACTCTCAAATAAAATATCATAATATACAGAAATAATTATAATACTGTCTTAGCAACAAAGAAACGATATTTGAAGTTAATTTTATACAAATATGAAAAAAGAGCGAATCTTAGATTCACTCTTTTTCTCTATATTAGTAGCTTAACAATTAAGGATACTGTAATCCTTCCGCTTCTTCAGCAGTAACAACAACGTAGCGTCCTCCTGTTCTTAACCCTAATAATTCAGCTTTTTCAATTGCTTCTTGTCTTGTTTCTGCATAGGCAGCTAAATATTTTATTCCATCAATAACTTGACAAATAACATAGTGTTTCATATTTCTTCCCCTTTTTCAGTTACTAGCATCTATAATATCATTTTTTACTTCCCAAAAAATATAGTCATTATATTGAGAGATTCTTTATCAATCTCGCAACCGTTTTAACACCTTTTTCTATTTCATGCATTGAAGCATATGAATAAGAGAGACGTAAATATTGGCTTGCATTTCTATCATACACATTTCCAGGATTGAGTAGAATTTTTTCTTGTAATGCCTTTTCAAACAACTCTCGTATTGAAATGTTTGGTTCGATTTGTAGCCAAATATAAAATCCACCAGTTGGTATTTGCCAAGTTGCTATATCTCTACAATATTTCTCTAGCATTTTGAGCATAAAGTCTCTCCGTTTTTTCAACTCAACTCGTATTTGCTGTATATGTTTTTCATATAACCCACTTGCAAACCATTCTGCAGCAGCTCGTTGTGATAACGAACTCGAACCGTAATCCATTTGCATCTTTATATCTGCCAATCTTTTAATGACTGGTTCTGGTCCAACAATCCAGCCGATCCTTAAACCAGGACTAATGACTTTTGACATACTTCCAATATGTAATACAATCCCATTTGTATCATTTGCCTTCAATGGGTTTGGTGGAGATGAATCAAACCATAAATCTTGATAGACAGCATCTTCAATTATAGGTAATCCAATTTCATTACATACTTTCATAACTTCTTGCCTTCTTTGCTCATTCATAACAAGACTTGTTGGATTATGAAAAGACGGAATGGTGTATAAAATTGAACCATTGAATTGTCTTTTGTATTTTGAAATAAGCGATGGTTGAATCCCATGCTCATCCATTGGAATACCAAACAAACGCATTCCAGCAGACTGAAAAACATTGAGAGAATATAAATATGATGGTTTTTCAAGTAAAATGGACGAGCCTTTGCATAGAAGTCCCATCGAAATAAGCTGCAGTGCTTGAATTGCTCCCGAAACAATTAATATAGATGCTGGAGATGTAAGAATATCAAATTTTTTTAGGTACTTTGCTATTTGCTCTCTCAATTTGAAATCCCCTCTTGGCTCCGCGTATCCTAAAGGAATTTGCCCATGAGAAAGCTCTTTCATGATTTGTTTCGTTTTTTTCTCAGGCAAAAGCTCTGGTGAAAGTTCTCCAGTACCTAATCGAATGATATGTGGATAAAATTCAGCTTGATTAATTTCTTGAATGGTAGGGAGATTCGGATAATGAATACCTGTTTCTACATAGGAATTCCAGTTAGAGTGAGACTTCAAAGTTGATATACTCCATGCATCATTTTTCACAATTGTTCCCCTTCTACCTTTTCCTTCAATCAACCCTTGCGCTGCCAATTCATCTAAAGCCATTACAATTGTACTTCGATTCACTTCAAATGCATGGGAGAAAGCTCGTTGCGACGGTAATCTTGTACCAACCGTCCATTCTCCATTTATAATTTTCTCTTTTATATACTCCTCAATTTGTTTATATAAGGGAACTGGAGAAGATCCATTTGGCTTCCAGTCAAATCGTTCCATGCTGTCGCCTCGCTTTTTTGGTTGGTTTGTTATCCAACCATATGGATGGATACAATTTCAATTTTCTTTTATAAAATATACACTATCATATTTCAGCAATTTATATAGGAGGAAATAAAATGATTGAAGCGATCATGCACGGAATGATTCTGGCGTTTGGACTCATTATTCCATTAGGTGTACAAAACGTCTTTGTGTTTAACCAAGGTGCTAGTCAGCCAAGTATTTTGCGGGCTACACCAGTTATCCTAACCGCATCTATCTGCGATACAATTTTAATATTAATTGCGGTACAAGGTGTATCACTTATGCTTCTTACCTTTTCGTGGCTAACAACCACACTTTATGTAATTGGATTTTTCTTTTTAGTTTATATGGGTTGGATGGTTTGGAAAAGTGAGTCTACAAAAGAGACGATTGAGGCAAAATCAATGACTATCAAAAAGCAAATTATCTTTGCCGCCTCTGTTTCTTTATTAAATCCACATGCAATCTTAGATACGATTGGTGTGATCGGTACAAACTCTATCCAATATGTAGGCAGCGAAAAATGGGCTTTTACTTTCACAACAATTACGGTTTCTTGGCTTTGGTTTATCGGCTTAGCATTTGCAGGGCGCATGATTGGAAAAATAGATTCATCAGGAAATACAATTACAATTCTAAATAAAGTTTCAGGGGTTATTATTTGGGGAGTTGCTCTTTATATGCTGAAACAACTTATTACTTAACAAGTAAATAATGAGAGTCACATATTATATGTTGTAAATATGTGACTCTCATCCATACTCGCAAACACAATAAATCTATAGCTAGCATGCACATTGAATAACAGGACAAATTAAGAAATTGGTTTCGGCTGCCGCTTCAGAATAGATTGGTCTTTCTCTGGTTTAATCCAAACAATTGTAACCACTGCTCCAATTATCGCAAAGATACTTGTTAAATAAAAAACTTCATGATCTGCTCCCTTCATAAAAAAAGAATAGAGTGGCGGTCCTGCAGCTACACCGATAAAACGCATCGAACTATAGAAAGAAGTAACCGTCCCTCTCTGTTCTTTTTCAATTCCTTGAGTAATAAGAGCATCTAAACACGGTAAAGCGATCCCAATGCCAATCCCCATAATAACAAGACAAATAATTAATAAGTAAATTCCTTTTAAAAATAATGGAAGCATAACAGACACTGCTGCTAGTATGAATCCGGTATATATAAATTTTTTCATAACACCTTGGTCATCACCAATTTTCTTTCCAGCCATGTATGAACTTATAGATAATACTAGCAATGGAATTGCAAGTATACACCCTTTCCAAATTCCATGAATGTTGTACTTCTCTTCCAATGTCGTAGACAAATAAAAAAGAATTCCAAATAATATGAGCATAACGATAGCACCTAATACAAAAATCGCGACTAACCATCTTCCCTTTTCTCGAAAAGTTGAACCAATTGATTGAATAAATTCTTTAAAAGGCGGGGCCTCATTTGCTTGTTTCTTTGCTTTTACTAACAATAATAATAAAACGATAGAAACAGCACATAAAACTGGGATGGACCAAAATGGTAAAAACCATACGATTGCTGCAAGAGCTGATCCTAATATCGGACTAAGGACTTTGCCAAATGTGTTTGACGTTTCAATAATACCTAATCCGGTACTTACTTGTTTTTCATCTTTATATAAATCGCCAACACATGGGATTACAACTGGCATTGCTCCAGCAGCACCTATTCCTTGAATCGCTCTTCCAATTAAAATCCAAACATACGGATTTTCTACCTTCCATGATACCCACCCCGTTATACCGCCTCCAATAGCTGCAATTAATAAACTCGGGACCATGACCATTTTACGTCCCCACCGGTCTGATAAATAACCAGCTATAGGAATTAATAATATAGCTAAAATGGAATATATAGTAATAATCATAGATACTTGAAAAGAAGAAATATGCAATTTCTTTTCGATTGTTGGAAGGATTGGAATGAGCATTGAATTTCCTAATGTCATAACAAGTGGAACAGATGCAAGTGCAATTAAACAACTGTTTTCTTTTTTTAACATGTTAATTTCGAAACCTTTCACATTTATTTCTTCCATGTAGTAGCCCTGATAAAATTCGATTATAAATTTCATCAGGGCTACTATATGTCATCTGCTTTTTAGCTTATATAACAAAAGAAATTGGAGTATAACATAGCATTACTTCTATTTTTCCAATCCATTTAACAGCACATTCATGCTATTAAATGGAAAACTTCTTTTTACTTTTGAAAAATGATACAAAAAAAGAAAGGAAGAACTCTTCCCTTCTTTTATACAGCTTTACATTAACGAGTATATCCGCCACCAAGCTGTTGTTCCGCCATAGCTACAAGACGTTTCGTGATTTCACCACCAACAGAACCATTTGCACGAGAAGAAGTATCAGCACCAAGTTGCACACCAAACTCTTGCGCGATTTCATATTTCATTTGATCAAGAGCTGCTTGTGCTCCATTTGATACTAACTGATTAGAACTACGATTTCTAGCCATTTCCGTTCACCTCCTTTACATATTAAAATGGATAGATTTTCAAATGAAATACATGGTAAATTATGGTTTTTTATGATTTTAAACTTTACATCCATAAAGAAAGAATCTCACAAAGCGGATCTCCCTGAAAAAGTCCATCTAATGAAAAAAAGAAGTTCACTAACTATTATGTATAGAATGTGAACTTCTTTTTATTTTCTATATATGGAGAAAATACATGTTTTTTTCGAAATAATCGCTTCTTCAACGCCCTTACAAAAAAGAGTTTCTTTTTTATTCACTCTAGTATTACATTTGTTGAAAAAACGAAAATTTACATTTTGTTATTATCACAGTCGTACATATTGTGTACTTTATGAAGTTAATACTGTCATTTGTTTTCTTCTTAAACGAATGATTTCCTCTCGCAAAACATCTTTCGCACCATGTCCAAACCATTCTAGTGAAGCAAAATGTTCCGTATCTTGAATTTCTCTAATAATTTCTTCATAGTTCACAACACCTTCAAATAACGGAACCATTCCTTTTCGACTACCAGCTGAAGCATATACATTATTAGGCTCAAAGACATCTAAATGAGCAGCTGCAGATATATTCTTCATATGGTAATGCTGTACCCAAGGCTTTAATTGGCGATAGCTTTCTACTGGATCGGCACCAGATTCCCACATATGGAGAAAATCAAGATTAATTTTTAAATATGGATGATTTACCTCTTCTAATAAATTTAGAGTTGAGTCTAAGCAATCTGTTAATGTATTCGGATGTGTTTCTAATAACACGTACATATTGTGTTGCGCAAATAAATCACAGATAGTGCGAATGCGCTTTACATATTTCTGACGTTCTTCTTTTGTAAAGCTGTCGCTTCGTTTTTGTCCAGCAAACGTACGAATCTTATTTGTATTACACCAATTTGCTAGCGATGCTAATTGCTCTGATTTGTTCATTGTTTTCTCAAAATCTGCTGACAATGAAATATCTAAATAATCACTTATCATCACAATTTTCAGATTTTTATTTTTCAAAAAATCTAGTTGTTCTTCTGTCACTTTACGTTCTTGTTCATATAAATTTTGTGCATGAATCCCCCATAATTCAATTCCTTCAAACCCGTTCTCATATGCAAATTGAACTATATCAGTAAATGAAATTAGCTGATGGCGAAACGAAATAGTACATAACGAATACTTCATAAATTCAAACCCCTTTATTTCAAATTCAATAATGATTGTTTATACAATAACAGACTGATTTGTTCTTATGTTTTTCCATGCTACAAACTGCCTCTCTAGCTCCTGTTTAATCGTAAATTCAATTTCATTCATCTCATTTAATTTTTCAACAATTGATGATAACATCTCTTTATTGTTTGTCATTTCCATTTTTATTGCTTTATACTGTACATTTGTAAAACCTTGCACGATATCTTCTACACGATCACACCAATAATCAAATTCTGTTTCAGAGTATTGTAATGTGTCACGAAAATATGCGAATGCATGTTCATAACTATATTTACGGATGGCCAATACAGGGATTTGCTTCACTGCTGGTATTAGTTTAGAAAGTTCCGCTTCACCATTTACCATTCTTATGACCAAGTCTTTTACTTTCATCGTTAATTCATTGTAATCCCTTTTGAATGTTTCAACAAAATAACTTTCTACCGTTTCCTGAGAGGGTTCCTGAACTGTCTGTACATCAATGAAATATCCCCCACCAAACGGATTATTTTCAATAGAATGAATGACTTTATCCTTTGCCATATTACCTTCCCAACGAAAATCAGGATCAAACATAAACCATTCGTCTTCCAGATTTGTTTTCTCTATCATTAAGTAATGTGGAAATGGTTTTTGATGAAATTTATTTTCTCTCTCTGGCAATAGTGACATATCTACCATTACAATGACATATCGATTTTCTGGTTTTTTCTCTACTAAATCTAAAAAAGTCTCTAAATTTGTTTGTTTCTCTTTTGAATGATCATACCATTCGTTTACTTTGATCCCATATAGTTTTTCGTACCAATATAAGTAACCTTTATGGCTAATGTTCTCAGAATGATAAGAAAGGACTCCTTCCTCTGTTATATCAAAATCCCCATCCCATAACCCAAAGTAAAAAGGTCGAAAATCTATATCACTACGCCTTTTAATAATTTCACAAAAACAACTCACTAAACAATGAACTTTAATTGAAGTCATGTTTTCACCCGTTTTCTAAAATATTAGTTATTTATATCCACTTGTAACGGTTGTAACTCTTCCATAAAATCTAGTAATGAACCTATAGTAGAAAAAGCTTTTGGATCTACTTCATCCTCTGGTACACATAATTGTAAATCCATTTCGATATAAACAATAAGTTGCAGCATCATGACAGAATCAATATATAAATCTTGATTTAAACGCATTGTATCTTTTAAATCTGTAACATTTTTCAATTCCATTTTTTCTACCATAATTTTCAATACATCCATCCTTAACATTTCACGATTCATTCTGTTATTCCCCCATCTCTAACAGCTTACGACTCACTTTTCCAGTTGCATTTTTAGGAATGTCCGTTACATTTTCTATTTCATGCGGCACCTTATAAGAGGGCAAATGTTGTATACACCATTTTCTTATTTGAACAGGATCAATACTAGAAATCACTTTCGCTTTTACAATCTCCCCCATTACAGGATGTTTTCCGCGATACACAATTGCCTCTCGAATTCCCTCTAGACGAAGCATCGTTTCCTCTACTTCTATTGGGAATACTTTCAAACCAGCCACGTTAATTACATCATCCATACGCCCAACAAAATGTATCCCACGTTCTGATCTATATCCCAAATCTTTTGTATAAATCACTTTCTCTCCAATTGTTACCACTATTTCTTCAGGCTGGTTTTGGTCATTACTAATACGCACAGACGTATGGGGAAGTGGTTCTCCTAAATCTAAATGTGTGTTCATATTGTGACAGATGCTAATGCAACCCGCTTCCGAACATCCGTACTGCTGCATCATATACTTTGTTACCCCTTTGAGTTTACAAAATAATGATTCTGGCAATGGTGAACCCGACGTCATCACTTTATGAAACTGAAAAGTACCTTGTGGAAAACTTCCCATAATATGTAGCATAAGCGGTACTGCATATACGATATGTTTTGGTGTATTACGAATAATATTTAATGCGAATTTCGGATTTTTATTTGTAATAACAATCGGCTTACTCCCTCGCATGATTGCAGAAAGTGTCCCACAAATTAAACCATATGAATGAGAAACAGGAGCCAATACAATGGGTACTTCGTCACCTTCGCACTGCAATGCTTCATTGTAAGCATCTATCTCTCTTTCAATTTCTTTCCAGGATCTTTGAATTAGTTTCGGTTCACCAGTTGTTCCTGAACTATATTGCAATAAGGACGGTTCATTTTTTATTTGATCTTCACTATTCAGTTTTATAAAATGCTTGGAATCTCCATATAAAAGTCCAAAGCATGCTGCACCTTTTGCTATTTTAACAGCTGTATCTCTCGGTGTCTCTCCATGAATAAGTAATACAGATGCTCCTTTTTTCTTTAAAAAGAAGACAAGCGTAATCATGTCAAACGGATCTGTTATACAAAGGGCAAATCTATTTCCAGTCGCATCATGAAACTGTTCCATGTTTTCATACATTTGTAGTCTTAATTCAAAATCATTTTTACTATATTCTTGTTTGTTTACGATTAACATAATTCTCCTCCATAATAACAATCTTACTTTTTATAAATTGCAGTGCGTTATATAATGGATTCGGCACTTCATGTACAAGCGCTTCAATATCTTTATATAAACGGCGTTTTGTTAATTGTTCCGCTCGAAATGTAGGTGTATATAACTGTAACTCTTCAAAGCGTTCATATAAGTGCTGAGAACTTGTAAAGTGGCTCTCTAATTCTTCTACAACAAGTATCCAAAATCTCTCTTCATTAAATTCATATTCATTCGCAAATAGTAACGCTAGCTCGCCTAAATTGAATAAAAAGAGCGCATCTAATACCATTTCTTGTAGACACCTCATACTATCCATTTCAAAAAATTCATTGAGCTGTCCATTCGCATACATATTATGTACTTTTGTAAAATCAGGGCATTTTTCTAGATCTTTTAAATATGGACGATAAAACTCAAGTCCTTCATGAAAATCCTTTAGCGCAACCCGAACTGGCACACCTTGTTTATGAATCAAAATCATATTTTGTCCATGTGATTCTAGCGCAATACCATGTTCTACTAATAAGTGCACAACTGGCAAAACTGCTTTTTGAATAAGCTCACGGAGCCAATTTTCAATTCCATTTTGCTTTAGCCACGGCTCAATGAAAGGTGTTCCATCTTGCTCTTTTGCATATAATGCATTAAACGGAATAGCCTCCTCCACTTCTTCTAAATGTGTGTGAATACTTTCACGCCAAATGCACCCTAATGAACCATATGTAGATTGACCTGGTGGATCATACGTTACACCTGCAAATTCTTGTAATAAAACAACACGTGCCTCATCTCGTAAATATGAGTCACCTCTTACCAAATCTGTTAACCATTTTGAAATAGTAGGGGCACTAACAACTGAATGTGGCTTTAATATCCTAACAGTTGATGTATTTAATAGGTTCATAGAAAGCTTCACATAAGGTTTCATACAATTGGTAGCATTTTGTAAAGTACGCATCGATTGTTGTGCAAAATATTCATCTTGGGATTGTTCTATAAAAATAATGTGCCTATTGTGTATATGTTCAGCATAATTCGGAATGATATAATTTTCCCATTGCCATGGATGAACAGGCATGAACGTATAATCATTTGGGTTGCATCCTATATTTTGAACAGTAGAACAAAATTCAATCAGTTTGCTCTCTCCTACTTCTTCTCTCACAATATGATTGACATCATCTTTAGACATAGTACCTACATGAGTATGTTTATCATGGACAGCAATCCAAATAAGTTTTATCGATTGTTTAAATTCGAAACCATATTGGTAATTATCAAGATACTGAAAGCCAATGCGTGCTTTATAGCTTGGGTGATAAGGATGTCCATCTATTAAATGATTTTCCAGCTCATCGTATGTACTCTCTACAAGTTTCTCTTTTGTTTCGTGTCTTTCATATTGAGCGATTGTATCTTTAAAGATTGTTTGTTCTAACTCCTGAATAAAGGAACGTAATTTCACTTCATCTATCTGAACCCTTTTAAAAACTTCATTTAAAAATTGTGCAATGGATGTTACTTCTTCTTCTCTATCATTTTGTATTCTTACAATTGATTTTTCAGTTAAGCGAATACGACCAAATGTCATTCGTTCTTGACCCCAGCATTTATATATGACACTGTTCCCACTTTCATCAAACCCTGAAATTATAAACATTATATCTTCTTCCCCTTGTATCTGAATGGGAGAAATAATTTCCTCGTAAATTAACGACTCTATTAATTGACGAAAAACTCTTCGCCTAACAGCAATATAACGCTCTGATTGAACCGCTTTCATTACTCTTGTATGATAAAGCTCTTCCTTCATAGTCTCCTCCATGATAGAAATTAATAAAAATACCATTTGTATATTTCTTTAAATTTCAAAATTATCTACACACGAACAACGCTTTCTCTTTCCGCATGCTTTCCTGTCTCTTCTTGAAAGAGAGGATTATCAACTTGGACATAGATAGCTTGCTCAAGAGGACTTGTTAATTCATCAACATCAAAAAATCTTGTTAATAAATTTGCTTTACACGGTAATTGTTTATCTTTCAATAACCTTTCTAAAAATGTAGATGGTTCACGATTATACGTAAGAAGCGATTCAAGTGTAATCCTTAATTCGGAAAGGAGAATTTCTTCGTCTATTAAACCCGCTGTACCAAATCCATTTATTAATCCAAACATATGATTAAAAATTAAATAGTAACGGAACCTTTCATCTGCAATACTATCATCATATAAATTACCACTCTTTTCACCAATACCAGCTAATTCGGCATCTAAAATATGTTTCATTGAGTTACAGAAATAAAACCCTTGATTATCACGGAAATAAAATTTTACTGGATAACCATCTTTCAGATGAATCACGCTGTTTTGTTGATGTGCCTCTAATGCAACTCCATATTTTAAATACATCCATACCATTGGTTTCAGAGAAATGTTCAGATACCTCCTGAACCAATCTAAACTTACCTCTTCACAACTTCTCCCTTCTTCTTCCGCAAGATGATAAATAATATTTGCTAATCTCGTTCTCTCACCTGGGAGTGCATCTTGAACAAGCGCAGCTAAGAGTGTTGCATTATTAGCATTTTCACCGTAAAAAGTATTTTCGCGAATGGTTACTTCGAACCCTGATTCTTGCCCTTCAATTCCTAACGTGATATAGGCAGGATCACATATAAAATCAAATCCTGGAAACTTTTCTCGTACTTCTCCGATTTTTGTTTTTAGTATATTTTTCCCTTCTATCCCACTTTCAAGCTCTTTCAATTTATTAATACGCATTGAATTTGTGACCTTCACAGGAAAAGAAAATTTAAACATATAATTTGATTCTGGATGATACATTGTTCTGAGCGAAGATGTTGCCATATATGGTTTTCCAACTGATCCGAGATACTCAAGAACACCTTGATCTATCCAGCTTTTCACATAAGGCTGATGTAATAACCATTCCGCCTGAAGTGGATGAATTGGAATTAAAGAGTAGTCATCTTCTTCACAATAAAGTTCAATAAATTCCATACTCACAAACGAGTCTTTCCTTAACTCCTCTTTTATGATTTCTGTTGCTTGTTCCATAAGAGCTGATTTTTCTCTTACTAAATTTTTATGTGCTCGAAAATAGTGTAGCTGACATGCTCCTTGTAATTCAGGTGAATACATTGAGCTTTTCCAATTTAGTATTCCTTGTCTACTCTTTGGTGTAGGATGGTTTAAATGCCCAAAAAGTAAAGATTGCTCTGCCTCTATAAAGGTCGTATGTAAACCATATAATTTTGCAGTGTCTTGTTCTCGCTTCTCAATAAACTCCTTAATATTTTGACAACTCCGAATAACCCGAAGTAAAAGTTCGTCTGGGTTTGTCCCATCTCCATAATTCATGGACATTTCCTTTATTAGTAATGTAATAACCGTTACATAATCTGCTTTCACAACATGACAACCTGTTCCAATTTGATAATAGAAGTGCTTTCCAAACAGATGACGGCCTGTTAGTGATTTATATATAACTTCTGTATATAAAGTAATGTTTTGTGCCGATAACCGACAGCATAAATATGTTGAATCAGGACTGGTATCCTTTGTACTACTAAAGATGTTACTAATATTTTCATCTTCTGTAACCCATTCTCCACATCCTGTCTCACGTAAATAACAATTTAAAAAGCTTTGCATTGTTGCATGTTCCGCGATTTGTTTCGCATGCTGCATATTTGTCCTCCTCTTAAAAATGTTGCTATCGAAATTTTTATTTTTTACAATAACAACCAGAAAATGATTATCATTATCAAATAAAATTCTAATTGATTATCATTATCAATTCAAGTGTATATTTCAGAATTTTTTTATCATAATTAAATTTTTGGTTTTTTAGTCATATTTTTTCTATAATTTTAAACTTAATTACAATCTCATTTCTCAATGGATTATAGATCCCGTACATAAAAAAGAGACATACATAGTATTTTGTACATCTCCTTTTGAAACCAATTTGTTGTTTACATAATTATATTATTTCTATACTTTCTTTCAATCTGATATTACTCTATGAAGGTAATTTATATCTCTCCAACAATACGCCGTTTCTTGAACATTTACTCTCTCTAAAAACTTTGTATCAACTCGCTCTGGAGAAAACTTTTCATAAAAACCTATTGAAGGGTTATTCGATATAACCCAGACTAATACAGAATCAATATCATTTTTTATAAATTCTGACATAAGTGTTTGAAATAATCGCTTCCCTACTTTATATCCTTGGTATTCTTTCAAAAGATAAATTGCATATAATTCTCCATCACAATCATATTTTCCTGTTCTTTCGGGCCCACCATCAATAAATCCTATAATTTTCTTATTTAACGTTTCTGCTACATACCTATATTGATTTCCTACCGCTTGTTTAAAAATACTTTTCCATTGTTTTTCCCGACTCTCATATGTTATATTATCTATAATTTTATCAGGTAATATTCCTTTATATGTTGTTTTCCAACTATCAACATGTACTTTCACGATTCCCTTTATATCCTTTTCTGTTGCCTTTCTGATTTTTATGTCCATTTCTTCTCCCCCTTTTGTTCCTCATTGTATCAAAAAGAGACACAATATCTATATAGATAAACAAAATAAATTAAAACCCTCCTTAAATCTTCATCTTACTTCTACGATTACAATAGAAAAAAACAGACGACAAATCAGGCTTGATAAAGTGCAACTTGAATCAGTAAAAGCGTTTTTCATCTCCTGCTTATTATTCCTCATCTAAACTCTTTACTTTCACTGAATGTTTAACTAAAAATGATACTGTCCGCAAATAACCGAATAACAAAAATGAATCTAAAATAAAAAGGATGAATCTCATCATCCTTTTTATCTCATATCACCTTTTCAACTTTTCTAACTACCTACTCTCCACCTCAACCGAAATAATATGATCAATTTCTTTTAGAGAGCTGTATAATTCAGTTGTATATAAATCTTCAGGTGCCAATATAACCATTTCTAATTGCTGAGATTCACTATCAATATCTTTAATTTTCACGCGTTTTACTTGCATGTTTAAGTTATTAATTTGTTTAAAAATACCATCTAGTTCCCGGTGCTCATTTACGATAATTTTAATAGCTACATCCTTTTGTCTTAAAGAATAAGGACCTGCTATTTTAACAAGATGAGGCAATACATTTATAGCTAATATAATTAAAATCATCGCAACTGTTGCTTGTATATAAAAACCTGCCCCAATTGCAATCCCTAAAGCAGATGCTGCCCAAACCATTGATGCCGTTGTTAGCCCTGAAATAACATCATTATTTCTTCTTAAAATAACTCCAGCTCCTAAAAAGCCGACGCCACTCACAATTTGAGCTGCTAAACGCATTGGATCCATATTTGTATGGCCTGGTGAAGAGTAAACATTCACAGATTCAATCGAAACTATCGTAATTAAACAACTTGCTACAGAAATGACCATACTTGTTTTCACACCAAGTGGCTTATTCTTTAACTGCCTGTCAATCCCTATAAATAAACCTAAAAAGAGCGCTAAACCTAATTTGAGTAAAAATTCATATGTCATTTTTCATTCTCCTTACTTATATGATGTTCATCATTTCGTTTCTTAAACATCATTTTCTCCCTTAAATATAAAACTATAACTCTTTTAGAATTTTATTTCCATTCTTTTCTGCTCTACAAGTTAAAAAAGCCGAAAAAAACATCATAATTTAAATGTTCTCTCGGCTTTTTTGTCTGTATGATTCAATTTAGATACTGTATGATTTTTCGACATATAAATCACTGCTACGAAGAAAAGGTTTATATCATTTTTAAATTTGAATTTATATATTTTATTATTGTTCCTTAATCTTGATTTTCGCTTCTTTATAGAATGCTAATTTTCCTTCGTTATACTCTTTTGTATATCCATTAAACTTCTCTTTTTCTTTTTGCATTTCTTCCGTTAATTTATTTAACTCGTTCACTTTCTCGCTGATTTCTTTTAACTTTGTTTCTTTTACTTTTAACTTTGCATACAGCTCTTTTTCAATCGCCATTGATTTCACATAGTTTTCATTCATTTTTTGAAAAGCATCGTAACGTTTTTTATAAGCTTCTTCTACTTTTTTCGCTTGTTTTTGTATTTGTTTATCTTTAATTTTCTCTACATTACTTTGAACTGCCTTCGTTTCTTTTTGTGCTTTCTCTAATGCATCTTTTTCACTTTTTAATATTTTTTCACGCTCTTCTACATTTGAAACTGCTTGATCTAGTTTTTGTGCAACAGCCTCATTATGCTCTTTTCCTTCATTTAAAACTTGAGTATATAATTCTTGTCCTTGTTTTTCTAGGGTCTCTAATTTTTTCGCATCTTCAAACAACGACTTCTCTTGTTTAGCTGCATTTTCAAATGCAACAAATAGATTTTCTTCTGGTTTTTCACCAAAACAACCTGATAATAATCCTACTGATAGTACTCCAACTAATGCTACTTTTCTATAACTCAACTTCTTTTCCTCCTATGTTACATACGTTTGTCATGCCAAAAGTTCAATGAGAAGTGATCAGCTTCATTATATGCTTCAAATTCATATCCTTTTTCTTTTAACCCTTTTATAATCGCTGGTACTGCTGCAACAGATTGTGGATGAATATCATGCAATAAAATAACTTCTTTGGGATTCTTTGCACTTGCAATTACATTTTCAGCAATTTTGGCCGAACCAACATCGACTGGCATTTTGTTATATCTCCAATCTAAAGAGTCAATCGTCCAATCCCAAACTTTAAGATCACCTTCTACTACTTTGTTACGGAGCGCTTCATTTAAACCAGGCATAGAACCATATGGAGGACGTGTTAATTTTGGAGATTCTCCAATAATATTAGCTATTAAACCTTGATCTTCTTTCATTTCATTCACATACTCGCCACTTGTATATAGCCTCTTGAAATTGTGTGTCATACTATGCATACCCACATAATGACCTTCTACTTTCTCACGCTTTACTAAATCTGAAAACTGTTTTACATTTGCACCAATCAAGAAGAATGTTGCTTTCGCATCATTTTGTTTTAATATATTTAGTAGTTCAGCTGTATATTTTCCTGGTCCATCATCGAATGTAAGATACGCAACTTTTCTTACTTGACCATTAAATTGAGCTGGTGCCGTTTTATTCATTTCCACTTTTGACTGCTCACTTGCAAGTTGTACTGAATTTACTTGATTTGCCACTGCCCTAGCCGGTGAAGTGATTGATTGAAACACAAAATACCCAACTGCGATCGCAATAATAGCCACTATTGTAACTATAATGCTTTTTACATTAAATACATTTCCCATTCTATGAAATCCCTTTCTTTCTATTAATTTATATAATTCTTCCATTCATATTAATATATATTCAATTTCTTTTTAACCTTCAAAAATGAACATTATCAAATTATATAAAGGAAGTATTACCCTAATTATTATACTCTTTAATCATTAAATAACTATATATACATTTTATTATATATGTAAACATTTTAAAATAACTCCAATGGTATTTTTCCCATTATATATATATTTTAAATAAAAAAGATTGGCTAGGTGCCAACCTTTTTTATTTTTGTACTGCTTTTGGCGTAACACCCAGATGTTCATTCAATTTTTTAGAGATGTCTTGCACATTTTTTTCGTTTGGAATGTAGTAATAAATACCACCCATACGTTTATCAGTACCTTCTATTTGCATTTTCTCCATTTGCAAATCATTTCCTGTCATATTTCTTGCAATAGACAGCATATCATCAAATGTTAAGTTCGTTTTCATATTGCTATCAATAGCATCCAAAAGGGAACCTAATTTACTAATTGATTGGACAGACATTGCTTTTTTCGCAATCGCTTCGATAACGAGTTGTTGTCTTTGACCACGCATTGCATCACTATCAATTTTACGTGTTCTCGCCAATGCTAGAGCCTGCTCTCCATTTAAATGTTGATAACCTTTTTCTAAGTGAATCATACCTGCTTGATCTTTACTATCTTGTTCTGTAAATGCAACTGGAACATCCACATCAATACCGCCAAGTGAATCTACAATTTTTACGAAGGAATCAAAGTTAAATTTCACATAATAGTCAACTGGAACATTTAAAAATTTCTCTACTGTATCCCTTGTACTTTCAACTCCACCAAATACATGTGCATGCGTAATTTTATCCATTTTCTTTTTTGATGGAATATATACGCGGGAATCACGTGGAATACTTACTAATTTTACTGATTTATCATCTTTATTAATTGTTGCCAATAGTAGTGCATCCGTACGAACAGCTTCTCCGTATTGTCCTTTTCGAATATCACTTCCATCAACACCCATGATTAAAACAGAAATGTTATCTTTTAATGGCTCAACCTCTTTATCGCGCTTAGTCGATTTTTCAATTTGTGCATATGCATCACTGACAACCGCTTTTGCTTTATTATATAAAAACGAACCATATCCTACTCCACCAAAAATGAGTAGTAAAAATGGAATCAAAATGAACCATTTCACAGATTTTCTTTTAGAACGTTTCTTTTTACTTCTTGTATTTTGTTCTAATTCAGAACTCATGTCTATTCTCCTCTCTTTCTCTTATCCTAGTATACTTCATGTTTATTAATCTTCATATTGAATTTCATTTCATTCACCTTACATTTTTGTAAGGTTTCATTTTAAAGAAGTAAAATCAATATGTATTTCATTTCACATTATACTCTCGGATTTTATTTTAACAAGACGCCAAATAACATTTTCAAAAAATTTACAATTTCGTTTTTCAATACTCGTACAAAAGACCGCCAGTTAGTACTTTCATTTCATAACTAACAGAATCTTTCTAAATAATATTTTTACTTTTCGGTCATTTTTGGTTTGTAAATCATTTTCTTTCCTTCTTCAAAAATAACAGCTGATTTTGCTGGTACTTTTGTATCTTCTGTTTGCACAAGTTTATCTTTTGAAAGATATGCAAAATTCGTCATCTCTTCTGTCACTGCTTTCTTATGAAATGATTCCCATGTTTTCAAATGATGCGTAATTTTATCCCGCATTAACGGGCAGTAATACTCCGACCTCATCTTTTACCTTCATACTCCCCCATTCCCGATGATGTGTTGTAATTACAGAATCGTTGTACACGAATTTATATAAAGGGATTGAATACACAGAATTTAAATATACTTGCTTATATTCTTCTTTGACTGGCACTTGTTTTGCTTTCTCTTGTAATGTTTTAAATTCACCCTTCTCTACAATATTGTTCTGATACAATTTCGCAATATTCATCGCATCATTATCAGTCACGTACAGTTGAAAACCGTATAATTTATTTTTACTACTACATACTCAACAAATCCTTAACCTAAAAATGACTACAGCACTTTTGTACACGTGCTGTAGTCATTTTTTATCTATTAATATGATATCTATAATCACAAGCAATTTGCGCCATACACAATATAAGCCCCAAGAAATTCTAGACTTTCTGATACATGTTACAATTTTTCTATACAAATATCCGCTTCACTTTTGACAACTACTCCCTCATGATCAATATCCAGTTCACAAACCTTAAATACCGGAAATACTTTCCCTAACTGTTCAGCAATTTCCCGACGTTTTTCATATGGAGTTAAAATAAAAACAGAAGGTCCTGCGCCACTAAGTGCTGTTCCGTATGCTCCAAACTTTTTTGCATACTCACGAATCGAAGACAAGAGTGGAACAAGCTGCGAACGATATGGTTCATGAAATCGATCTCTTTCCATCATTTCACCAACAACATTCCACTTTTTTTGACATAATGCTCCTACTAACACGTTACTTATTGCACTTGCACGCACAGCATCATGAAATGGCAATGTTTTGGGTAATACAGATCGACTTTTATTTGTATCTAATTCCTCATTTGGAATAAGTGAGATGACTCCCAGTTCTTTACTCTCTATCCTTACAACAGATACATAATTTCCATCCATTGCCCCGATGACTGTGCCACCTAAAATAGAAGCTGCTACATTATCAGGATGCCCCTCAAAGCTTGTAGCAAGGTGTACTTTTTCATCCGTTGTTAAATGTAATTCTCCAAGTTGATTAGCAAGTTCTATTCCTGCTACAATCGCTGAGGCACTGCTCCCTAATCCTCTTGTAAGCGGGATATTACTAGTAACTTCTATTATATGGGGATCTAAAGACGGGCATACCTTGCGTGCTGTACTTATGATTAAATTTCTTTCATCATTTGGAATAGACGAATCAAAGGAATGAAGAACATGCCAATGTGTGGACCTTTCCCTAACAGTCATTTCTAAATACAGTGATAATGCCATTCCTACAGAATCAAAACCAGGTCCCAAATTTGCTGTACTAGCTGGAACACAAATTTTAAATGGAATCACGAAACAATCACTCCTTTAATATGTTCTTTAATTTTTTCCATATCGTTTGAAACACTTGCAATCTCTAAGTGGTTAGAGGAAATTGCAATATCAGGATCTTTCAAACCATTTCCTGTTAATACAGCGACAACTGTCTCTCCCTTATGGATTTTTCCAGCTTGAACATGTTTGATTACACCTGCTAAGGAAGCATTTGACCCTGGCTCTGCAAAAACTCCCTCTGTTTTCGCTAACAACTGATACGCATTTAAAATTTCTTCATCTGATACCATATCAATTTCACCATTTGATTGTTCCGCCGCTTCTACAGCATAGGACCAACTTGCTGGATTCCCAATGCGAATCGCAGTTGCAACTGTTTCTGGTGAATCAATGACATGCCCTTTAACAATTGCAGCTGCTCCTTCTGCTTCAAAACCATGAATTCTTGGTTTTTTAAATCCCTTTTCTTTTTCATACTCACAGAAACCTTTCCAATATGCTGTAATATTCCCTGCATTTCCAACTGGAATAGCAAGAACATCTGGCGCTTTTTGCAACTGATCACAAATTTCAAACGCAGCTGTTTTTTGACCTTCAATTCGATATGGATTCACCGAGTTTACTAATGTAATCGGTTCTTCTGCTGCGATTTGGCGTACAGCTTGAAGCGCATCATCAAAGTTTCCTTCTATTGAAATAATCTCCGCTCCGTATGCGATTGCTTGTGCTAACTTTCCCTGAGCAATTTTCCCTTCAGGTATAACAATAATACACTTCATCCCAAGGCGAGCAGCATATGCTGCTGCCGATGCTGATGTATTACCTGTTGAAGCACAAATAATTGCCTGTGATCCTTCTTCTTTTGCTTTCGCAACCGCCATCACCATTCCCCTGTCTTTAAAAGATCCTGTTGGATTAGCACCTTCATATTTTCCATATAAATGAATCCCTAATTCTTTAGAAATATTCAGTAGTGGAATGAGTGGTGTATTTCCTTCCATCAAGCTTACATCTGGTGTATGATCATTCACCGGTAAATAAGAAGCATATTGCTTTAATAATCCTTTATACATATTGTTTCTCCTCCTCAATAGCGTAATAACTTTTTATTTCATTCGCTACACCATCTATTAATGCTAAAACTTTTTCAAACTGATATTTTGAAGTTTGATGCGTCACAATTACAATTTCCGCAAGCTCTTGATTAAATGGAAGTTGCATAATCTCTTCTAAACTAATCAATTCATTGACGAAACATTCTGTGATTTTCTGAAACATTCCTGGTTCATCTCGTAATAAAATACGTAAAAAGTATTTCGAAACAATTTCTTCATCCTGTTTTAATTTATAAGGCACTGACTCTTTTAACACATCTTGACTTTTCATTACTTGATTCATATTTTTAACGATTGAAATAATATCACTCACTACAGCAGATCCTGTTGGTAATTTTCCAGCTCCTGGCCCATAAAACATAACTTCCCCAACCGCATGACCGTGTACATATACAGCGTTAAATTCGTTATTCACATTAGATAGTGGATGATGGCTCGGTAATAAAGTAGGCGCTACACTTAAGTTAATAGCTGAACCTTGCTTCTCTGCTTTCCCAACCAGTTTCATAGTAAAACCTAGTTTCCTAGCCATTTCTAAATCTTCTTTCTCTACATTTCGAATACCTCGAACATGTACATCATCTAAAGAAACATTCACTGAAAATCCTAAGTTTGCAAGAATAGCCACCTTTCGCGCAGCATCTAGTCCATCTACATCTGCTGACGGGTCTGATTCTGCAAAGCCTAATTTTTGTGCTTCTTGCAATGCCTGCTCATATGACCAACCATTTTGACTCATTTTTGTTAATATATAATTTGTTGTGCCATTTACAATTCCCATAATCTTTTCAATATGATCAGAAGCTAAGCCGTCTACTAATCCTCTTAAAATTGGAATTCCTCCAGCTACACTTGCTTCATAATATAACTGACAGCCATTTTCATTTGCTAATTTTAATAATTCATTGCCGTATACGGCCATTAAATCTTTATTTGCAGTTACAACATGTTTTTTATTACGTAACGCCCTTTCAATAGACTGTTTTGCTTCTTGAATTCCCCCCATTACCTCTACTACGATGTCAATGTTAGGGTCTTCTAAAATTTCATTTGCATCACTTGTTATCTTAATTCCATCCATTGAAACATCACGTTCTTTTTCCACATCACGTACTGCCACCGCTTTTACCTTTACTTCATACCCTGTATCAAGACTGATTTTCTCCTTGTGATCTTCCAAAATATGAACGACACCGCTCCCTACAGTTCCAAGTCCTAACACTCCAACGTGTACTACATTTCTCATTTTTAAATCTCCTCCTATTTTTCAAAATACTTGATGATTAACTTCTCCCCATTTACGCAGTCAATGGTGATTCTCGTTCGGATCAATTTTTTCATTCAACTGCACCTCCTTTCAATTCAGCATTAAATTTTATAAAAAAACACACTCATCCCTAAAAAGGGACGAGTGTGTTTTCGTGGTTCCACCCTTGTTCCAATCCAAATATACATTCATTTTGAATTGCTCAAGTTCAGATAACGGCTGAGACCGCCAATAATTACTAGATTTCTCGTTCACTACCAGAGTTCAAAGGTGGTAAGATTATTTTCCGTGTTAGGAAGCTCGCAGCCTATGGCCTCCCTCTCTGCAAACCGTAAAAATAATCTCGTGTCCTTATCATTACTTTTCGTTCGGTTCTATTTGTTAATTCATTATACGTACATATTACGAAAAAGCAAGAAAAGTTTTTA
>NZ_AXVB01000015.1:0-62561 GCF_000482345.1 Bacillus sp. UNC437CL72CviS29
CACAAGCATGTCTCGGAAAGGAAACTGCCATGATAATGCCGTCATGGAAAGCTTCTTCGGACATTTGAAAAGTGAAGCTTTCTACTCACAAAATCTAACAAAAGTATCCAACACAACTGTGCGAAAGACTGTGTTAGAATACATTCATTACTACAATTGTGTGCGAATTCAGGAAAAATTAAACTACCTACCCCCTAAAGAATATAAGGGACAGGTAGTTTAGGTGTTTTGATGTGTGTCCCATTTTCAGGGTTCACTTCAGAATTACATGGGGCTTTCATTTTTAGGGGGAAATAATATACTAATTTTATAACAATTTTGTTAATTAATAATAAAGCTGTTTAACCATTAATATTATGGTGGTAATGTGTTAAAATAGTTATTAGGAGTGAGTCTGGCAAATTAAACATGTGTAGTAATGAAAATAGAAAAAAGTTTGAAACGAGGAAATGATATGAGTAAAATCAAAAAGCACAAGCCCAATAAACTAAAGATCGTTTTACGAGTATTAGCGATTATTATAGGGGCGTTTATAACAGCATATGGACTAGAATCGGTATTAATTCCAAACAATGTATCAGATGGTGGTGTGACGGGTTTAAGTATCGTAAGCTCAGAACTATTTGGATTACCATTAGGAATTCTAATTGCAGTCATTAATATTCCTTTTGTTTGGTTAGGGTATAAGCAAATTGGTAAAAATTTCGCTATTTATTCGGTTATCGGTATTGCTTCACTAGCAATCGGTACGGTTCTTATGCACGACATACCAACTATTATTCACGGTGATACATTGTTAATTACCGTTGTTGGGGGGATTATCATCGGTTTTGGTATGGGGTTAGCATTGCGTAATGGTGGCGCATTAGATGGAATCGATATGTTAGCTGTATTACTTTCTCGAAAGTTACCTTTTGGGACAAGTGACCTCATCTTATTTTTAAACATGTTTGTCTTTATTGTTGTTTCAACGGTATTTGGTCTGCAAGGGGCTATCCTTTCAGCAATTG
This sequence comes from Bacillus sp. UNC437CL72CviS29, assembly GCF_000482345.1. NCBI lineage: Bacteria > Bacillati > Bacillota > Bacilli > Caryophanales > Bacillaceae > Bacillus > Bacillus sp. UNC437CL72CviS29. The sequence goes on from NZ_AXVB01000015.1 coordinate 1,011, forward strand.
CTTACTTTATTGCTTCTAAAGTAATTCATATCGTTGAAGTAGGTTTAAGTGGTTCTAAAACATTTAAAATTATCACAAAGGAACCTGATTTAATGGTAGAAACAATTCGAGACCGCTTAGGTCGAAGTGCAACGTATAATGAAGTGTACGGCGGTTATTCAAAGGAACAATTTAAAGAAATTACTTGTGTTATTAACCGTTTAGAAGAAAGTAAAATAAAAGAAATCATTCATGAAATTGATGAAAGTGCCTTTGTTACGGTATATGACGTAGCAGAAGTGAAGGGCGGCAATTTCAAAAAACATGATATTCATTAATGATTTCGCAAAAAACACATTTTCGTTTTCTGCCTGTTAATGCGGGATGAAAAAATTATAATTATTTTATGAAAAGCACCGTTCAATAATAGATTGGACGGTGCTTTTTTGACGTTATATATGATTACAATCCTGTATGAATCATTTCTTTTTCTTGTTTTTGTTCCATATTTTTCAAAATATGAAGCGAAATAAAACCTGTAACCCCCATTGTGCCAAAAATCAGCCAAGGCGTATACATTCCTTGTAACTGTGATGTAAACCATGTTCCTGTGTAGTTTCCAATAATAAATCCAATAGCGAGTGAGAGCTGATAAGCCCCGAAATATGTGGCCGTATAGGATTCATTACTATAATTTGCAATTGTAATGTCAGCATTAGGTAATACAAGTGTTTCGCCAATTGTAAATAAAATGACACAGCCAAACAGCCAATAAGGATGTGGAAACAAAGGAATAAGTAAAAAGGAAAGCCCCATAAATAGCACACCGCATTTTACAATTGAAAGTGTATTGTATTTGTGAAATATTTTTCGAAATACAATCATAAACAAAACGCCTGTAATTGCATTTACTGTAATGACAAGTCCACCTAACTTTACGCTATGACTGATATTGGTCATATAAAGCGGGAGCGCGACAGTAAGCTGAGTAAACATAATGTAAAAGAAAATCATGATAAATGAGAATAACAGAAAATGCTTATTTTCAAAAACGGCTTTTAATCCAGATAAGAGCTGTACATTTTCAGTAGAAACTTGGAAGTGGGATCTAAGAAGATAAAAAATGATAGCAAATAATAACATGAGAAATCCAGTAAGGATAAATGGATACAAAGGGTTCCATACGAGTAATAGGCTACCAGCAATTGGACCGATAATTGCGCCGCTGTTAAAAGCGAGGTTTAAGTATGTAAATAAATCTTTTCGGATGTTAGCTGGCTGTGAGCCGAATACAGCACGAGCAGCTGGTTCGTAAAATGCAGTTCCAAATCCAATCAGGGAGGCGGAAATTGAAATAGTATGAAACTCTGAAAATATTCCTAAACAAATAAAGCCAATGCCTCTTAATAGTAAACCAGATATCATCATAATCATGTAGCCTACTTTATCGGCGATGATACCAGAAAATAAAGGAATAACTCGTGAAGTAATCGTCATAATGGTTAAAATGGTTCCTACTTGTATGCCAGAAAAGTTTAAAAAACTCGATAAATAGATGGCGAGAAATGCATATACAGCAAAGTATCCAAACGCCATGAAAAATGATGAAATAAGTATAACGCGTATTGGTATAGAAAAGTTTTTCATAGAGACTCCTTTCAATAATGTAACCATTAAAAAGTTTTAATGGTTAACTGTTTTATACTATAATTATACATAAAGTCAGAAAAAAGTAAAATTTAGAAAGATGGTGAATGAATTTGAAACATGGTCAAGAGGCGCCAGGACAATTAGAAACCGTAAGGGACTTTTTAAATACATGGAGAATTCCGAATGATTCAAGAATGTGCGTAGACGGGCTTCATACTATAGATGATGTACTTCAATTTATGAGGATCCATTTTAATGAAGAATTATCTTTTGGTACAGTTGATGAACTGAAACGATTTCGAGATGAAATTCGTTTCGCAGTTGAGGGGAAAGGAGCACTACAACAGTGGTTTGAAAAATATCTATTTCGCGTGTGTGTGACAGAAAACATGGATTCTGTCACATATGAACCAATAGGAGAACGAAATATTTATACAACCATATTGCAAATTATTCTGATTGATATTGAGCAGGGAAAGTGGAAACGATTAAAGGCATGTCCAGATTGCCGCTGGGTCTTTTATGATCATTCTCGTAATGGAAGTAAGCGTTGGTGCGGAATGTATGCGGGGAGTAAAGAGGGGAGAGCTTGTGGTACAATCGCGAAAGTGAAAAATTATCGGGCGAAGAGAAAAGGAAGATCTAGCTATAATGCTTAAATATATAGACAGAAGTTAGCTAATGGGATTTCGTGCAAAGTAACGAGTACTAAGAAAGAAGAATTTGTATGAATGTACGGTGACTATAATAGAGGGGGGATTTGACAAATGGAACAAGCAAAAATGTTAGAGCTCAATAAAAAGTGCTGGGATATAGTAGCGCCTTACTTTTTTCAGGTAGATTCTTTGCCAAGATACGGGCCGTATACTGCTTCTGAAGATGAAATTCATTTGTTTGATACGATAAAGCATAAAAAGGTTCTTGATATAGGGTGCGGCAGCGGACATTCTTTGGAGTACATGGCGAAGCATGGAGCAAAAGAATTATGGGGCGTTGATCTTTCTACAATACAAATTGATACAGCGAAGCAGACATTAATAGAGTGGAATCCACACTTGATATGTGCTGCGATGGAGGATGAAACAGATATTCCGAAAGAACATTTTGATATTGTATATTCCATTTATGCGCTAGGATGGACATCTGATTTACCAAAAACATTGCAGCTTATTTATTCTTATTTAAAAAAAGGAGGAAGCTTTGTTTTGAGTTGGGAGCATCCGATTTATTCAAACTTGAAGTATGGAACGCCTGAAATTGTTTTGGAATCTTCATATCATGAAGAGGTACCTATTACATTTGAAACATTTAAAGGGGAAGATGTACAAGCTGTATTATATAAAAGAAAATTGAGTACATACATAAATGAGCTTATTAAGGTAGGATTTACAATTGAAAAAATAGTTGAAGGTGAACCATCAAGTGATTTTGAGGAACAAGCAGTTGAACCGTCTGTGAAATATTATTCGTTATATAAAGCGAGAGCGTTACCAACAACTTTAATTGTGAAAGCAAGAAAATAAGCTATCGTATAAAAATGAAAGTGTAAATAATGTGTAATATTCATAGGGTGATAATTGGTAGGGGATTATCTCTAATATTCTGATATATTCAGGGTATGTTGAAGGATTGATAGGCCTTGAAGAATACTCTCATGCCACTATTATTTTTTTAATGAATGATTTTAAGGAAGAGAACAACAAATCATGGATTAGAAAACCTAGTGAGTTAAATGATTTTGATGAAAAAAAGGCTGTTTTGCGCAATTCGATGTGAGAGAGAATACTCATGCTCCACATTGGATAAGTAAATTAATGAAGAATTACTTTTAATGTTAGGAAGGAAAAAGTAACAGAAAAAAGCTTTGCTGTAGTAGCAAAGCTTTTTTCATGTTTAGTTATACTGTACGTATAAATCATCTTATATGCGTAAGAATTTTACTTCATCTTTTCGGCTGGAAAATATGTTGAAAAAAATATTTGTGATGTAAACTATCCACAACTTTGTTTGCTTGATACGTACGTTGCTGCTCTAATCGCATACGCTGTTCCATCATTTTCATCTCATGATCTGATAAACGTAACATTGTACAAGTCTCCTTTGCTATAAATATAGGTTTCTAATGATATCGATACCACAAACTTTATAGCTAAGGAGGGATACTGTGTAACATAAGTAAAAAGCACCCTCTCTCTCCCATTACGCTTACGAGGTTAGCTGTCGGACTCGGGAAGTGAGAGTATCCCTACTTAAAAAAGATTCGCCCCAAGTAGCATCGGCTACATAGATGGTTCCCCCGATCCAAAAATTGGATTCAGCAAAAGGTTTTATAAAAAATAAAATAACATAACTCACAAATAAAGTCAAATTATTTAGGTTTTTCTGATTTTTCTAATTTCGTAAGAACGAGTCCGTCAGGTAAAACAATATCTGTTATTTCAATGAATCCGTGTTTTTTATATAAAGAAAGCGCAGGGATGTTTGCTTTCCCTGTTTGTACAATGTATTTACTTGTTTCAGAGCATATGCTAAATAAATGAAGGAGTAACTTTGTTGCGATTCCTCTATGAAAATAGTCAGGTGATATAACTAGACGATGGATATCAATAATTGTCCCTTCATTTACGAAAGAAATAAATCCTATTAGTTTATTTTCTAAGGTGTATCCATAAAATGTTTCGTTACAATTTTGGATATCTTCTACAGTATCGTATAAACGTGGGATTGCCGTGCTGTTTATGTACGTTGCTTCAATTTCATATGCAGGAATTTGAATTGCTAAAATAGCTGAAGCCACATCAAAAGAAGTGATAAGTAATTGATTAATCATGAATAAACCTCCCATTTTAACAGTTAGTAATCTATTACCTTAGTGATCTTAAAAGTATTTGTTACGCATTGCTATAGATGTATTAAATTGAACACGTAAAGAGGAGAGCTAAAGCAGAATGTGTCTGTTTTAGCTCTTTTTTTCATTTTCTAATTAATAATTCGTTTGCATATTCACGAGCCCAACGATCGGCTTCTAGTACAGCCTCTAAAGATGGGTTTATGATATTATGATGAGCTTCAAGTGTAGAATAAATTGTTTTTTCTATATCAAAGAATGAAATTTCATTTTGTAAATATAGCGCATTTGCAATTTCATTCGCGGCATTTAAGACTGCAGGTGCGGTTCCGCCAATCTTTCCAGATTCGTAGGCATAATGTAGACAAGGAAATTTCTTTAAATCTGGTTTTTCAAAATGTAAGCTACCGACTTCTAATAAATTTAACTTTTTATAAGAGGACGGTAATCTAGTTGGATAATGGAACGCATATTGAATAGGCATCCTCATGTCAGGAGCACCGAGCTGTGCCATCATAGATCCATCTATAAATTCAACTAAAGAATGAATAATACTTTCTTTATGAATTAAAACATCAATTTTTTCATAAGGAATATCAAATAACCAACGTGCTTCCATGACTTCGAAGCCTTTGTTCATTAATGTAGCGGAATCAATTGTTAGTTTTGCTCCCATCAACCAATTTGGGTGCTTTAAAGCATCTTTAGCTTGTAAAGTTTCCATCTCATTACGTGTTTTATCTCGAAATGCACCGCCGGAAGCTGTAACAATTAGTTTTTCGATTTCTTTGTTATTCTCACCATTTGAACATTGAAAAATAGCAGAGTGTTCACTATCTACGGGGATTAAACGGCAGTTATTTTGTTTAGCTAACTCTGTCACGATATGCCCAGCTGCAACTAATGTTTCTTTGTTAGCAATGGCAATATCTTTTTTTGCTTTTAATGCTTCAATAGTTGGAAGCAGTCCAGAGACACCGACAACGGAAGTTAATACAAGATTAGAATCAGGATAAGTTGCAACTTCAATTAATCCGTCTTCTCCATAAGTAATTTTCGTATCAGCAGAAATTCGTTTGCGAAGTGTATCTGCTAATTCTTTTGTACCCACGCTAACAATACGAGGATGGAATGTATGTATTTGTTTCTCAAGAATATCAATATTGTGATTTGCTGTTAAACCAATAATTTTAAAGTGTTCAGGATGTGCAGCGACTACATCTAATGCAGACGTACCAATTGAACCAGTTGAACCAAGAATCGAAATATATTTTACCATGATAATTCCTCCAAAGTTGTAGAATCATTTTCCGCAAACCTATATATAATTAGATAAAAAAAGTGAAAGTCCTGCTGCGTAAAACAGAATATTTATGTTTATCAGAAAAATAAATGTAGTGAAATGTAAAAAATAAACAAAAACAATGATAGAGAAGAGTACATATTTAGAACTTCACAGAGAGCCGATATTTGGTGGAAATCAGTAAGGGATGAATATGTAATGGACTCTGGAGCTTCTGGCTGAAATAAGTAAGCTAGGGCGATTCGCTTCACGTTAAAGAAGCATCAAGTGAGCTATAATTGTAGCTAATAAAGGTGGTACCGCGGGAGCCCCTCGTCCTTTTCTAGGACGAGGGGCTCTTTTCATTTTGGAAAGGAGGAGTCAGAATGTGAAGAAATAATGTTAACAGGAATTAAGCCAACTGGTTACCTGCATTTAGGAACGTCTTTTGGCAACTATTTACTTGTTTTTATTGCAAATGATTGTTGAAATTGCTCAATAATCATTTTTGGTACAGTGCCTATATTATGTGGTAGTGTATGCAATGGAAAGAAACGCAATTCTTTTGACTCGTTAGGAGCACATTGTAAATCACCTTCATAATTTCGGCAAAGATAAACAACCATGACACCATATACTTGATCGCCGTTTGGATATGTTTGAAATAATTCAGGTCCCGAAAAAGTATGAAAGAGTTCTAAATCTTTTATAATAAGTCCGGTTTCCTCATACACTTCTCTTTTGGCAGCTTCTTCTAATGTTTCTCCATATTCAAGAGTTCCACCAACAATGCCCCACATCTTAAAATCGGTGCGAAGTTGAAGCAAGATTTCATGTTGTTCATTTAAAATCATAACGTGTGAACCAGTTATGATAAGCGGATGATTCCCTACGAGTTTTCGCATGTCTTCAATGTATCCCATTTTTTTAAATTTAGATTTTTTGCGAATTGTAAATACGTTTCATATTCTGTAAAGCCAAGTTTTTTCAAAATAGGTGCAGAATGTTCTCTTCTTGCTTGGTATGTAGCAAGTAATCGTTTTGATTTGACAATCCTAATGATGAGATTTGATGGCTTTTGTATAGATTGCATGTACATTATGTATGCTCCTGTATCATTAACAATATTTCGGTAATTCCCTCAACATTTTTTCGGCTTGATTGGCTACAGAAGTAAGGTTCGAATCTATTTTTGTTCTGAAAAACAAGGTGCGTAAAAAAGTTTTTATATTTGCACATAATATGAAGTATTCATGACAAGAAAGTCTGACTTTGAATTGTGGTAACCGTTTTATTTTTTTATAGATAATCGAAAAAAGTTGATCTCTTGGAAAGTCATAATAAAGCATAGATAGGAGGGGAGTTACAATTCTTTCATCTTCATTATTATGATATACAGTAGAATAAATGAAAATTTTATTTAATATACAATGAGCAATCTCTTCATAGCAAGAACAGGTAATATGTGAACTGTGTACGAGTTCGTTAAAGGCATCAGATGCATGGGCAATGCTATGAGCCCAGCCTTTATCTTGTACACATCCACGGTAATCTATTTCGAGATTCATATACGTAATGAGCTTTTCTTTTACTTCTTGCACTGTTTCTTGTAATAAAAATGAATGAGAATTATCGAACTGTATAATTAAACCAATTAATAAAGTGGTATAAGAACGTGTGAAAACTCCATCTGTATTTGGAGAGGTAATGTCTTTGTATAAGTAATCGTTACTTAGACAGGTTGTTAATAAAGTCTCCAATTGATCATGGGATAGGAATTCATTTTGAATAAAATGTGCAAAACATTTATATATTAATTGATCACGGACGTAGCTATCAGTGGTTCCGATGTTTTGAATCATATGGGAACTTAACTCATCAAGGTCGATACTCTGCATCTGTATATAGTCATTTAGCTGAATGAGTTCCAACTGTTGTTGCAGTGTAATGATATCCAAAGCTGTTCCTCCTCTATGCTTTCGTAATGCATCGTTTCCTAGTATTCTATATATTCGAAGACAATCCTGCTCGTGCAAGGATAAAGAATAACTTCTCCCGAAGTAGTTAATAAGGAGGGAGTTTATTATGCTAAAACAAAAACTGGAACATATGGTTGCGCTATACCCAGTCGTATTATTTGATGGGTGGCATATTAAAAATGTATCGGAGCGGAGTGAAGGAGAGAAATGGGAAACACTTTGGTTTCAAGTTTTTACACCAACAGGAGTGTTTCGCGTAAAAGAATTTTTTCTTGATATAATGGAGCCGACATTTCCGGATAGTTGTATGTATCAAGCACAAGGTGAATGTTTTCAGTATAATGCTCTCGTATATTGGAGAGGTGTGAATTATAAAGGTAAAGTTAGTTATGTCATTTCTAAATGGAAAACGCAGATTGAAATTTCAATTGATGAAGGCTTTATAGAGCAACAAGAAATGGAAAAGTTCTTGGAAGGTTTACAACCATTAGAATTAGAGAAAGCAAAAAAACAAGTAAATAAACCATTTCACCAATTAAGTTTTCAGGCAAGAGCACAAATTTGTGGTGAAATAAGTAGATGTAGTAAGTGGCATTTACCAAATGAAGTGCAATTTGACTCTTTACCAATTACAACCCCAGATGAATGGGAACTCGAATCAGTTGGTTTTGGGGATGATGAAATACAATATGTATACTGGGATGTAAAGGAACAACTATATGCTCTTTGGGCGTGTCGTCATTCACAGCACAATTATTATCCAGTATTGTCGTGGATTCAAAATTATAGCCGAATGAAAATGATCAATGGATTAGAATTCTACTCCCATCCTCAGCGTGGTACAGTTGTATATCAAAATTTAGGTGACGAGCAGATTGCATACGTATTTCGTGGTATTCCATCTACAACACTCATAAAAGTAAAAGAAATCTTTTCTTAATCTTAAAGAAAGGCAAGGGAATGTCATAAATATAGTCAGAACAGAGCTATTATATTTGCAATACAATATAATATAATAGATTATTACTTCATATAACGGATTATATAAAGAAAGAATTGGTGACAATATGGAACAACAAAAAGATTGGTTACAAGCAAGTGTAGAACGGAATCTAGAGAATACCTTACATATTGAATGGGAAGATGGAGTAGGAGAAGTGACTATTTATTGGAGTACTTCATCAGAACATATTGAGGAAAATGGACAATTGTTATTGCATGTCACTGGAGCAGCTTCATGTACAATAGCAGATCCGAGTCCAAACATGCGCCCGTATTTCCGGTTAGTAGCAAGTAATGGACAAACAGTTACCGTAGCTGAGCGCCGTTTACCATTACAAGGAGCGTTTAATTTCCGTGATTTAGGTGGCTATGATACAAGTGACGGTCGCAAAGTAAAGTGGGGGAAATTATATCGTTCCGAAGAATTAGCAGGGTTAACAGAATCGGATATTGCTTATTTACAACAGTCTAGTTTAAAACTAATCTGTGATTATCGAACAGATTTTGAAGTGACGCATAAACCAAATCCGAGCATTGCTGGTGTTCGTCAAGTTTGTTTACCGGTCATGCAAGATATAGCAAAAGATTTAAATATTAATGAATTTTTCCAAGTGGGAGATTTATCAATGCTTGGAAAACCAGGTGAATATTTAGTGAAAATGAATAAGGGCTTTGTAGAAGGTAATGAAGCATTTATTGGTTTTCTACAGCTTGCTCAAGATCAAGAAAATTTACCACTAGTTAACCATTGTACTGCTGGGAAAGATCGAACTGGATTTGGTTCGGCACTATTATTACTTCTTCTTGGTGTCTCAGAAGAAACGGTAATGCAAGACTATTTATTAAGTAATGGATTCCGTGAAAAGTTAAATCAAAAAATGATGGAATTTTTAGGCGCGAAGCTACAAAATGAGGAAAGTAAAGAAATATTAGGAGCTATGTTTGAAGCTCGTGCTGATTATTTACAGGCAGCAATTGATGAGATTGCGCGTAAGTTTGGCAGTGTTGAAATGTATGCTGAAAAAGGACTTGGTTTTTCAAAAGAACAATTAGAAAATATGAAAACATTGTTACTAGAAGAGAAGTAAACTGTAATTAGTTTTGGTAGGAAATCCTGTTACATCAGCTTTAAAAGGTCATCAAAATAGGCCTAGTGACAGGGTTGCTGTCATAGAGTGTAAAGTAGTGGATTATTCCAGCAACCATACTTTTGTCACCGCTTTTTCAGTGTATTAGTGAAAATGCCTTCTGATGCTTTAGAAACAACCCGAATATCAGAGATGATCATTTTAACGGTTTCTTCTACTGACATGGTTTCGGAAATGATTTTCTCGTTTGGTGAGTCTAGAAAGTCCTTATCAGTGTACCAAGCTGTTAGTTCAGCTTCGCCAAAATCATCAGCGTTGGGTTTGGTTTTATGCCGAGTTATTGTTTCTTTGAGAGAAATGTCATAGTAATAGATATAACTTTCTTCAAATGTATCAATTAGTTCTGTAAGCATAGTTTTGTACTTATGAGTGCTTAGAATACCTTCTACAATTACATAGTTCACTTTACCGATACCGTACAGTGCGGTTTGTTTGATGAGTTCAACAGACAAGTTCCCGACAGTATCTTTCACACGAAGCATATCTCTGCGAACTACATCTTGTGGAACTAATAAAGTGCCTTCTAGGAGTAATTGTAGTTGCCGGGCTACTGTGCTTTTTCCTGAACCTGAGTTTCCACGAATAATTACTAACGTTGTTTTCATACGAACCTCCTTAAAACGAATAGTTAAGTAAATTTTAACACTTTATCCGAAAGAATTCTCCTTCCTCAAGCGTGTGAAGGGCGATAGCAAAGCGGTAGGTGGGAGAGGGATTTCGGTTCGGCGTTAGCCGAAAAGTACTTGCTATTATTTTTATTTTCACTCTGATATAATCAGTCTTATAAAGCATAAAGGTTGGTATATAAATGGAGTTAGATAGTAATAATTATTCAGTATTCTCGCTTTATTATCATCTTATATTAGTTGTGAAATATAGAAGAAATGTATTTGATGATGATATGTCTAACTATGCAAAAGATATGTTTATCAGGATTTCAGAACGCTATAACATAACTTTAGTTGAGTGGAATCATGACAATGACCATGTTCATATTTTATTCAAATCGCATCCAAATACAGAAATTACAAAGTTCATCAATGCGTATAAAAATGCCAGTTCTCGACTAATCAAGAGAGACTTTCCACAAGTGAAAAAGAAACTTTGGAAAGAGATGTTTTGGTCAAGAAGTTTTTGCTTACTCACTACTGGGGATTCACCAATAGAAGTAGTAAAGAAGTATATCGAAAAGCAAGGGGAAAAGTGAGGTGAAATGATATGACAATACATAATAAAGCGTACAAATTTCGTTTGTATCCAACAGAACAACAAGCACATCTTATACGTAAAACTTTTGGATGTGTGCGATTTGTATACAATAAGATGTTGGCTGAACGAAAAGAAGTGTATGAGGAGCACAAAGGGAATAAAGAAGAACTAAAGAAACAAAAATTCCCTACTCCTGCAAAGTACAAGGGGGAGTTTGAATGGTTGAAAGAAGTGGATTCATTAGCATTAGCGAATGCTCAATTAAACTTGCAAACTGCTTATAAAAATTTCTTTAGTGGTCAAAATGGCTTCCCCACGTTCAAAAGTAAAAAGGATAGAAAATCTTATACAACGAATATGGTTAACGGAAATCTTATGTTGCTTAATGGTCATATCAAATTACCGAAGTTGAAGCTTGTAAAGATGAAACAACATAGAGAAATCCCCCCAGACCATGTGATTAAATCTTGCACGGTTTCCATGACATCCACTGGAAAATACTATGTGTCTATCTTGACTGAGTATGAAAAAGAAATCGTGCCAAAAGAAGTGATAACTGTTATTGGGTTAGACTTTTCTATGTCAGAATTATATGTTAGTAGTGAGAATGAGAAAGCCAATTATCCTCGCTTCTACCGTCAAGTATTAGAAAAATTAGCAAAGGCACAACGAGTATTGTCAAGGCGTACAAAAGGCTCAGAGCGTTGGAATAGGCAACGTATTCTTGTAGCTAGATTACATGAAAAGGTAGCAAATCAACGTAAGAACTTCCTTCATCATAAATCAAAAGAATTAGTTAACAACTTTGATGTTGTAGCAATTGAAGACTTGAACATGAAAGGAATGTCACGAGCACTTAGCTTTGGAAAAAGTGTTACTGATAATGGGTGGGGGATGTTCACGATTTTTTTAGCCTATAAGTTACAAGAACAGGGGAAACAGCTTGTGAAAATTAATAAATGGTTTCCTTCTACAAAGACATGTAGTAGTTGTGGAAACGTAAAGGATGTAGCACTATCTGAACGAGTGTATGTTTGTGATTGTGGTGCGTCAATAGATAGAGATTATAATTCTGCAATCAATATCAAAAATGAAGCTGAACGTTTGTTAGCATTACCATAAATCGTATTAAAGAACCTATGGAACATGGGAGATAGCTCGCGGTCTTACGACTAATTCGTTAGCTAATAAAAGTAACGACTAAACGAGAAGCCCCCACTTCAAACAGCTCGTAAGAGCGTTAAGTGGCGGGTAGTTCACCAGACCTAGTCACAGGATATCTACTTTTAGTCTGTTAGATAACTTAAAAAATTGTAAAAATAACATACAGAAGCTTTAATAACGTATTATCAAAAAAATTATCTGCTTAAAATTGAAAAAATAGAGGGGCAGACATCTTATTAACCTCTGTCGTTGTTTCTCTTTTTGTATAACTATTTTTAAGATTCGAATGAAACTAGAGAAGAGAGAGCTGCCTTCTACACAGACCAAAATAAACAAAAACAGCAAGCCAATTCACTTTCCATGATGAATGGCAAGGGATTGCTCACATGATCAAATGCGTATATTTGAACGTTTTTTCAGAACGGATCCATCAAGAAGTTCACAATCCGAAGGGTCTGAACTCGAAATAGTGATGCAAAATCGCTAACTGAAATACATAAGGGAGAAATTGGTGTTCGGGATCTTACGGATGTGAATTTCGGTTTACGCTTCCCGTTACATCAGAAAAAAAGAACTGATTGAAAGACTTTTGTAATAGTTTTGATATAGAAATGATAGACCTTCTTGTTAACATACATACAAGCACTATGTTACAGGAGGGTTTTTATTTTATGAAAACAAAACATGTATTGTTTATTGGAGGAATAATAATAGTTGGGGGATTTTTATGGTTTTTATTCCGTCCTGAAAAATTATTTATTGATAAGCAAATTAACGAAGTATTTCCACAAACAGAAATAAAATCAAAAGAAGATCAACAACAACGTGTAATAAGCAAAGGGCAGTTTCAGAATGGTGTTCATAAAACGAATGGAATAGCAACAATTTATCAACTACCAGATGGAAAGCGTGTTCTAAGACTGACTGATTTTGAAACTTCTAATGGTCCAGATGTTCGAGTGGTATTGGTTCCTACGAAAAGTTTAAAGAATAATGAAGATGTTAAAAACTATCAGTATATTGAATTAGGTAATTTAAAGGGGAATAAAGGATCTCAAAACTATGAAATTCCTGAAGGTTTAGATATCGATGCATATGGTTTAGTTTCTATATGGTGTAAGAGATTTAATGAAAATTTTGGTATGGCTCATTTTGAGAAGCAAAAAGAGATATAGGATGATATTAATATAAATATAGCCTACAAGGAAATGTATAAGAGTATGTTAATGATGTTGTAAACTGTAGGAATAGTTATTGCTAAAGTACCGTATTTAGAATCAAGGTTTATAGAACATTTGTAATCAAACTTTATTCTAAAATATGTAGCTTGAAATTCAGTGAAATCAAATAATTTTTTGCTATTGGAGGAATTTCCTAATGGTTGATAATATTCCACAACTGATTCAAGAGCATAAACAATTTTTTCATAATGATTATACAAGAAGTCTTCAATTTCGTCTTGAACAATTAGAAAAATTAAAAAAATCTATTCAAAAATATGAAAATGAAGTGCTGAGTGCATTATATCAGGATTTACACAAAAGCGAGTTTGAAGCGTATGCTGCAGAAATTGGTTTTGCCTTTAACAGTATCAATTTTATAATGAAATATCTAAAACGGTGGATGAAGCCTCAAAAAGTAAAAACACCTATGCATTTTTTACCTTCCAAAAGCTACATAATAAAAGAGCCATATGGTACAGTGCTAATTATTGGACCTTTTAATTATCCATTTCAATCATTAATTGAACCTCTTATCGGGGCAATTGCGGGAGGGAATTGTGTAGTTCTCAAACCTTCAGAAAATGCTCCAAACGTTGCAGCTGTAATTAACAAAATAATAGGTGAAACGTTTGATAAGCGATATATTCGTGTAATTGAAGGAGATAGAGAAACAACTTCTTTATTAATTCATGCACCATTTGACTATATTTTTTTTACTGGTAGCGTTCAAGTCGGAAAAATTGTTATGGAAGCTGCGGCGAAAAATCTTGTACCAGTAACATTAGAACTTGGTGGAAAAGCACCAGCTATTGTCGATGAAACAGCTAACCTGGATATAGCAGCCAAACGTATTATCTGGGGGAAATTCATAAATGCTGGGCAATCTTGTATTGCACCTGATTATGTTATTGTACACAAATCTGTCAAGGGAAAACTGATTTCGAAAATGAAAGAAATCATCACAAGCTTTTATGGATCAGATGTATTAAAAAGCAATGATTACGGTCGAATTATTAATGAGAGACAATTCGATAGACTTATTTCTATATTAGAACAAGACCGAAATTATATAGTATTTGGTGGAAATTCATCTAGAAGTCATTTATATATTGAACCAACAATTCTTGAAGTGAATTCATGGGATGCTGCAGCTATGAAAGAAGAAATTTTCGGACCGATTTTACCAATTATGGATTACAATGATTTAGATGAAGTCATTCATATGGTTAACAACCAACCAAAACCGTTAGCTTTGTATGTGTTTACTGAAAATAAAAATGTTGAAAAACAGGTATTAGGGCGAATCTCTTTTGGAGGAGGGTGCGTCAACGATACAATGTCACATATGGCCAATCTCCACTTACCTTTTGGTGGAGTAGGAAATGCAGGGTTCGGTGCCTATCATGGGAAACATAGTTTTGATGCTTTTACTCATCATAAAAGCATTTTAAAGAAAAGTTCAAGGGTAGAGTTAGGATTGGTATTTCCGCCCTATAGGAACAAAATTGAAATTTTGCGAAAGATTTTTAAGTAATACGCTCCGTTAAACATTACTGTTGATAGTAAAGAAGAAATCATAAAGGGAATCCAGGAGAATGGATTCCCTTTATCTTGTCAACCTAATCCATTGTATTTATGAGTGTATTGTACAAATAAAGAATCTAACGTAAGAACAAGTAGGTAAATGTAAAAAAAGAGTGAGAAATATATTAAAGTTCAGAAAAATGATAATATTTACAAGTTATAGACAGTAAAAATATCGTAAAATGGTTGCAAGAGGAAGGGAGGGAGAAACGTATGATTAAGTGGATGCTAATTATGTTAATGATAGTTGCAGTAATAGTTGTTGGAACGATAGTGGTTGGAAAAAATGGGGATGAAAATTATGGTAAATCAACGAAAGGAAATATTACGAGACTTACAATGATTTACCTTTTGTTAGCAGTTGTTTTAATTGTTGGTCTAGGTTTATATATATATTTTAATGGATAAAGAATATGAAACACTGATATAAAACTTTCCTTTTAGGTGGAGAGAACATCTGTGGTCAGTGTTTCTTATACTCTTATCCCCTTATGCTATGTGTGCCCAAATGGAAGAAACGAGTGGGGATTCTTTTCTTATTTTCATAGCCGTAGTTTACATATTGAAAAATCAAAGTGAATATGTATATTTACTATAGAAATAATAGTGAACTGATTTTTCTGAATACACCGATAAATTATAAAGGTATTTCATGGAGGTTTATGTGATTCTGAAAAATACAAAATCTTAAAATGTAAGTATGCTATAATAGAGATATAGTTTATTGGTAAATGAGGAAAGGATTGGATGAAATGATTGAAATTGTAAATGTATCAAAAAGTTACAATGGTTCTTCCTATGCTGTGAAAGATTTAAGTTTAACAGTACCGAGTGGAGAAATTTTTGGATTTTTAGGGCCGAATGGTGCTGGAAAATCAACAACAATTAAGATGGTAACAGGTATTCATGCAATAGATAAAGGAACAATTTTGGTCAACGGAAAAGATGTGACAAAAGAGCCTATGGAGGCAAAGCGAACATTTGGCTATGTTCCGGATAGTCCAGATATGTTTCTGCGATTAAAAGGGATAGAATATTTAAACTTTATGGCTGATATGTATGAGGTGCCAAATGCAATTAGGCAGGAAAAAATTCAATTTTTAGCAGAGAGATTCGATCTTTATAATGCTTTGTCAGATCAAATTCAAAGTTATTCACACGGAATGAGACAGAAGATTATTATTATTGGTGTACTTCTGCATGATCCGGATGTATGGATTTTAGATGAGCCAATGACAGGGCTTGATCCAAAATCAGCGTTTATTTTAAAACAGATGATGAGGGAGCATGCAGATAAAGGGAAAACAGTGTTTTTCTCAACACACGTGCTAGAAGTAGCCGAGAAATTATGTGATCGAGTAGCGATTATTAATAAGGGGAATTTGCAGTTCCAAGGTAATTTAGATGAAATGAGAGATCATTTTAAATCCAATGAATCACTTGAGAAAATGTTCTTGGAGATGACTGGAAATGAATAAAATTTGGACATTAACAAAAGTATTATTGAAATTAAATTATGCAGATGTCATAACGGATAAAAAGAAACGGTTGGCGTATGCATTTTCATTTTTAGCATTATTATTCGCTGGCTTTATATTTATCGGCCCACTTACATATGGGATGTATGTAGGAATGAAATCAATCGGACAAGAAACATCGATAATTGGAATGGGATTAGCTGTTGCGAGCATATGGGTATTTGTAATTAGTATTACGAACATTTTAACGGTATTTTATTATAATAATGATGTTGAAACTTTACTACCTTTACCACTACAACCATCACAAATCATTACGGCTAAATTTATTACTGTATTAATTACACAATATATAATGGGATCTTTCATTTTATTTCCAATCTTTATTGTATATGGTTTGCAAATTGGTGCGCTTATTACATATTACTTATATGCACTATTAATTTACATATTTTTCCCTATTATTCCGTTAGTACTCGCATCACTCTTAATGACGGTTATTATGCGTTATACAAATATAGCTAAGAATAAAGATCGTAGCAATATGTTCATTGGGCTGTTAACTCTATTATTTATTGTAGGCATTAACGTGTTTATGCAATGGAGAAACAGAAGTGCAGTATCAGGAGATGCGCTTGCAAATTACTTTGCTGATCATCAATCTTCCTTACTGGTTCAGATGACAAATTATTTTCCAACTACATACTTTGGTGCAATGGGGTTAATAGAGAATGCTTCTTGGAAAGGGATTATATACGTTGTGATTTTTGCAGCGATTTCTTTAGCGTTTTTCGGATTGTTTTTCTATGTTGCACAGCGTACGTATTTAAAAGGAGTTATCGGACTTTCAACGAGTACCGCAAAAAAAGAGGCCATCTCGGCAGAAAACTTAAAAAAATCAACTGTACAAAGCTCACACATAAAAGCTTATGTTAAAAAAGAGTTTAAAATTTTATTCCGTACACCACAATTTTTTATAAATTGTATTGTGCAAACTTTTGTTATGCCAATTATGCTATTCTTTATAATTTTCGTACAGGAGGGGAGCTTAAAATGGTTAACTAAGTTTATAGAAGAACCAACATGGTCTGGGCTAGCTCTTGGCATAGGTTTCTGTGCAGGTTTATTCTTAATGGGAAGTAATGTTATTGCAACAACATCTTTTTCTAGGGATGGGAGTTCGTGGTTTGTCAATCGTTATTTACCAGTAAAGGCATCAGATATATTTTTTGCAAAAGTTTTTACAGCATGGCTTATAAATGTAACAATTTTAGCTGTGTTTGGTCTTATCATGACAATTGTTGCCGGTGTTTCACCACTCTTTATGTTGTTATGGTTTTTACTAAGTGCAAATGGTCTTTGGTTAACGAATTTAATCGGTACACGTTGGGACGCTCAAACGGCGGATATACATTGGGATTCAGAGCAGAAGTTATTTAAAAGCAGGTATACAACTCTATGGAATTTCCTTGCAAATATCGCGATGGATCTAGTAATCGTAGGTGGGGTTGTTGGATTATACTACTTCTTTGGAATCGGTATATGGGGCATGTTTAGTATTCTATTGATTGCGTTTATTATTATAAATGTAATAGTAACACGTAGTTTACAGTTAGGAGCAGAACGTATTCTAGCAAATATTAAATAAAAAAATGATAAATCCTCTGTATTCATACAGGGGATTTATTTGTCAGAAATGCTATTTATGTTTTGAAATTATGAGAAGGCAAAATAGGGGGAGAAACAAGTGACGAAAATAGCAATTGTTACAGGAGCGACACGTTTAAATGGAATTGGAGCAGCGATTTGCACAGCACTTGCGCAAAAAGGTATCGATATATTTTTCACGTACTGGCCTAGGTATGATAAGGCAATGCCATGGAGCATGAATGATGAAGAACCATTTTTATTGAAAAGAGAAGTTGAAAATTATGGCGTTCGATGTGAAATGGCTGAGGTGAATTTAGCGCAGTCTTATGCCCCTAACCGTTTATTATATATGGTATCAGAACGATTAGGAGAGCCGTCTATTTTGATTAACAATGCTGCATATTCTACGGATACAAATGTTGAAGAGTTAGATGTAGAACAATTAGACAGACATTATACAGTAAATGTACGCGCTACGATGCTATTAAGTTCATTATTTATTAAAAATTATACGGTTGAAACGAGTGGAAATATTGTCAATCTTACATCTGGACAATCGCTAGGGCCCATGCCGAATGAGCTTGCTTATATAGCAACGAAAGGAGCGATTGAAGCTTTTACTACCTCAGTAGCACCAGTTGCGATGAAAAAGGGGATTACTGTGAATGCTGTTGATCCAGGACCGACCAATACAGGGTGGATGACTGAAGAAGTGCAAGCATATTTAGTAAACAAATTTCCGGCAGGTAGAATAGGGGAGCCAGTAGATGTAGCACGTTTAATAGCATTTTTAGTAAGTGAAGAAGCAAAATGGGTGACAGGACAAGTAATTCATTCGAATGGTGGGTTTTATTAATAAGAGAAGGTAGGTCGTTTTGGAATGTAGTTACTTTTATTGTATGTATCCGAAATATATATTCGAAAGTTATGGCTGATCAATATATCGAGGATTAATTTAAAAATAAAAACGATACTAAGAGATTTAGTGTCGTTTTTTTAAATATCGTTTATAAGTAGGTGCCAAATGTTCTTATCTATTTGTAAATAACCCATGAGATAATCGCCTTACATGCTACATATAGTAACTCATTTTTTTATGAAGGTAATTATGAGGGATCTTATGCGGAAAATAAGGGGGTTTTTGTAAGACTAGAGGCACCAAACAGGACATAAAAATAGGATTACATAAAATTATCTTAAAATAATTAAAGAGCAAAATGGACAAACTCAAGTAGGTATGAATTTATCCATTTTAATTGCTATTGATAATGAGACATTATGTAAACCAAATGTAAATATGGTTTACAACTATTTATAGATATGTGTACTTGGCTAACTATATCTTAATCGGTTTCCTTTAAACTTAGTTTTTACTCTTTGGTTGGACTGGATAATTCAACAGATTTTTGAGTGCAACGTTTCATAGCTGAGATGATGGCCGTTCTTAAGCCTTTTTCCTCTAATGTTGCTACAGCTTCTATTGTCGTTCCACCTGGAGAACAAACCATATCTTTCAATGTGCCTGGATGTATTCCTGTCTCCAGTACCATTTTTGCAGAACCTAATACAGCTTGTGCTGCAAATTTATATGCTTGAGCTCTTGGCATACCATCTAGTACAGCAGCATCCGCCATGGCTTCTATAAACATATACACATATGCTGGAGAAGAGCCACTTACAGATGTTACAACATCCATTAATTTTTCATTTACTATCTCTGTTTGACCAAAACTATTAAATATATCTAGTATATCTTCTAAATCTTTTTCTGTAACCATTTCATTAGAACATAACGCAGACATGCCTTCTCCAACAAGGGCTGGTGTATTAGGCATTACTCTAACAACCTTTAACTTTCTGCCAAAAGCATCCTCAGTACTCTTAATACTTTTTCCTGCAGCAATAGTTACGATTATTACATCGTTTTTTATCTGCTCTTTTATTTGGTTAATTACTGATGAGTATAGGTCTGGTTTGATTGATAAAATTAAAATATCAGCATTGTTAGCTACTTCATTGTTGTCAGTAGTTGTAGTTATGCCATATTTATCACTAGTATTTTTTAAATTAATGACATTTAAATCTGAACAAATTATTTTATCTGAAGAAACTATATTTTTGTTAATCATGCCACCTATCATAGCGATACCCATGTTTCCGCATCCAATGAATCCTATTTGTTTGTTCATAATAATTCGCTCTTGCTCCTTTTATTATAAATTTTATTGGTTTAAAAATATTATTCTGAAAAAATAATGATATTCTGTGTAGAAGAAATAAACCGTATAAACTATATCGAGATTAGTATAAAAACACATTTTAAGAGAGTACACTATTTTTTGCAATACAAAAATATATAGAAATCACTCTTATTCTGTACTAAACAAGTACATTCTCTATAACTTAAATTTTTTGTTATAAACTACTCCAAAACATTTTAAATCATTTTGGAGAATAGGGACGTATCGCTATCTATATGTTTAGACACGAATTACTCCTTTTGGTGTACGCTAAGAGATGTATGTTTAGAAAACTTTATGTTTATGAACAAGAGATAAAGTATAGTTATATCAACATTTTCTAGATATTGTGATGTTAATACAGTATGTACATAATTCAATGCTTAAAACTTGTTGCCTTCTTAATTTTCTAAAATATCTCTTGACACAAAAATACATTATATCGCATAATGTATAAAAAATTAAATTGAAAATCGTTGAAGGGAACTAGTACATATGTCTTCTTACGCAAGAGAGTGGAATTCACTGGCTGAAAGATTCCTCGTATAGAAAGTATCGAACCTATCCCTGAGTCTTAAACGAAAGTTTAGGCGTACGCCTGCGTTACAGGCGCCAAGCGGATATATATTTTATATCAATGAAGGTGGTACCGCGGAACAATGACCGTTTCGTCCTTTTTTAAGGGCGGAACGGTCATTTTTATTTTGCTCTTTATTGCTAGATAGGCATCATTGGTGAAGGATTCTTTGCTGAAAATTGCATGTTATAGAAGCATATTTTGTTTTCATTTGAAAAAAAGAGACGCAATTTACAAAAAAACTTTGATTTTAGACTAGGGGGTACAAAAGTGAAAAAACAACGAATTGTCGTAAAAATCGGAAGTAGTTCCTTGGCAGCTAATCATGGAGGTATCTCTAAAGAACAGCTTTCAGATCACGTTGCTGCCTTGGCGCGACTGAAGCAGGAAGGACATGAAATCTTGCTGGTTACATCTGGTGCCGTCGCTGCAGGTTTTTCCGCTCTCGGGTATCCCGGCCGACCTGTGACAATTAAAGGGAAACAGGCTGCCGCGGCTGTAGGGCAAAGTCTGTTAATGCAGGCGTATACGGAGGAATTCTGCAAATATGGGATCGTTACCTCGCAACTTTTGCTAACGAGAAGCGATTTTTCCAGAAAAGAACAATACAGCAATGCCTACGCCACTTTAGTGGAGTTACTAAATCGCTCAGCTCTTCCTATAATCAATGAAAACGATTCTATTTCTTTGGAGGAGCTAACGTTTGGTGATAATGACATGTTGTCAGCTTTAGTAAGTGGATTGGTTTCGGCGGATATGCTCATGATTTTTACGGATGTGAACGGTTTGTATGACCAGAACCCCCAGAAACATCCGGACGCAAAAAAATATTACTTTCTCCCTGAAGTTACGGAAGAAATCGCCACTCTTGCTGGAGATGCTGGCTCAAAACTTGGAACGGGCGGCATGAAATCGAAAATCGATGCAGCAAAGACGGCACTATCTCTCGGAGCGAGTGTATTCATCGGAACAGGACGTGGACGGGAGAAGTTTTTAGATGTTTTGAAGGGGAAAGGAGATGGAACGTATATCGGTAACGCTACTCCAAAAGTAATCAAGGTGAACAAGCAATGGATCGCATTACATTCGCTTGTCAGCGGACAAATCGAAGTGGATGCCGGAGCAGCCGCTGCCATCATTCAGCATGGAAAAAGTCTTCTTCCTGCCGGTGTTACCAGTGTGTCAGGGTTCTTTCAAGCAGGCGAGGTCGTGGAGGTCATCACAGAGCAGGGACGCGTGATAGGAAAAGGACAGTGTAGATATAGTTCAGAGGAATTGCGGGATTTAAAAGGTATGCAGAGCCATGACATTCAAGCGCGAGGCGAAAGGCATAGCTATGAAGTTATTCATAGAGATAATTGGGTTTCACTTTAAGATCCCGAGAGGGATCTTAAAGTGAAGAACACAAGGTTCCCCGTCTTAAAAGGCGTTGTTTGTCTTTACTCGCTCTAAACTTCCGATTGATTCAACTAATATCTATGCAGAAGAGTCTTGGATGGTAGTGACAAGTTGGAGTAGTTAAACACGCCTCAAATTTTATGCTTTTTAATTTTAAAAAGGAGGAAACGAAAATGAATGAAGTGTTGACAAAGGGACAAAAAGCAAAAGAGATTGCTGGAGAGCTTGTGACCAAATCGACTGATCAAAAAAATAAAGCACTGGCGGCTATCGCTGAGCAATTGATAGAAGAGACATCCTACATTTTGGAGGAGAACAAACGAGATATCGAACAAGGCAAAGCGAAAGGAATGTCTGCCTCTCTCCTCGATCGTCTTATGCTGAACGAACAGCGCATCATTGATATGACAGCGGGAATCAGACAGCTGATTGATTTGCGCGATCCTGTCGGAGAATGTGTAGCTACATGGGAACGGCCGAATGGATTGTCTATTCGGGAGATGCGCGTGCCACTCGGTGTTGTGGGGATGATTTACGAGGCGCGGCCGAACGTGACGGTGGATGCGGCTACAATTTGCTTGAAAACAGGCAACGCAGTGATCTTGAGAGGTAGTTCTTCCGCCACTTATTCCAATAAAGCCATCGTTGCTGTGATTCACCGAGCGCTCAAACAAACGAGCTTGCCTCCAGAGAGTGTACAGCTCATTGAAGACACGTCACGAGATAGCGCAAAAGAGTTATTTACATTGAACGAGTACTTGGATGTTCTTATTCCAAGAGGTGGCAAGCAGTTGATAGATACTGTAGTGAGAGAAGCATCTGTTCCTGTATTGGAAACAGGTGCGGGAAATTGTCACATTTTCATTGATGAAACAGCGAATAAACAGATGGCATTCGATATTATCGTAAACGCCAAAACACAGCGTCCGTCTGTATGCAATGCTATTGAAACAATTATACTTCATGAGAATTGGGCGCAGCGATTTGGTACCGAGCTGTTTGCTTTCTTGAAGGAAAGAGGAGTGGAGCTACGTGGGGATAAGAAAGTGTTAGAAATTGATTCTTCTCTTGTACCCGCTTCAGAAGAAGACTGGGAAACAGAATTTTTGTCTCTCACGCTGGCAGTCAAAATAGTTTCCTCTGTTGAAGAAGCGATTACCCATATCAATACTTATGGATCCATGCATTCCGAAGCGATCATTACAGAGAACGAGGAAAACGTCAGCAAGTTTTTCACGTCCGTCGATGCCGCGGCGCTCTATCATAATGCCTCGACCCGCTTTACTGACGGCTTTGAATTTGGCTTCGGCGCGGAAATCGGCATCAGCACGCAAAAGCTGCATGTTAGGGGACCGATGGGTCTGTCTGCATTGACTTCCACAAAATATGTGATTCGTGGGAATGGACAGATTCGGAGGTAAGAAGTATTTCATCTATGAATGTAACAAGGGAAACAATTTCTTTTTCTTACCAACCGAGCAACAGGCAATTGAAAAATTAAGTGCGTTGAAGTAGAAGATGGAAAGGTTATACTAAGCTCCGTAGATGCAGAGTAAAGTAAGTAGTATTCTAGGCTAATCATTTAATAAAAATAATAGTCTTCTCTATTTATCTATATTTACATTTTTGTAAGGTTTTATTATGTATATATTGATTTAAGTGGATTTTCCAAGGGATAATAACGCAATAAATTATCCTAATTTCTTAATTAACATAATTTCCAAAAATGTAATCTTAGAATGTTAATATTTGTTATATAATGAACTTGTCAAACCATTATCTCAATAGTTTTCTTGCTATGTCTGTTAAGATAGTTTGCTGTAGCCATATTAAAATTATCTCAAAAAGAACTTGTAGATTCCTACGAGTTCTTTTTGTTTTTCTATTTTGATCACACTCCTTTTTTAGAGTCATAGTATCAGTATGTCCAAGATTTAGAAATTACATGTAACTATCTTAAAGTTTTTGCGTCTATATGAATTTTTAAATATTTAAAAAATTATTTTATAAGAAACTGTACTTTTTAGTGAGTTTCTGTACTTTTGATTATAAATTAAAGATACGTTTCTGTTAGTTTAGATTTGAAAGCGCTTCAAATGGTGTTTTTTGAAATTTTTACTTAGCCTAGATTCTTTTACTTACAGGCCATTTATATAGACTATTAGTGGAATGGGGGTAAATCCATGTTATTAAGAAAATTAGCAAAAAATCACTTAATCACTATCGATTACTATCAGAGTGGATTTTTACAAACATGTAAGGGACAAGTTTGTAACCTTGATTTGCACCAACAAACACTTATTTTAATAAATGAACAGCAAGAGGTCTTCTCTATATGTTTATCTGATATTAAGGAAATCTATTAATGATTTTCTTTATCCATAGAGGAAAATAGAAATGAAGATTCCTGAGATACTGTAAAATTGGCAATATATTTTTTATGTAAACAAAGTATTTAAATGAAGGTTCTGTAGCAAAAATTTGAAGACAAGTGAAGGGCAGTAGATCTACTGATATCATGCGCTGATTTAGAGGAGAATACCAGGGCAGTCGAGTGCTTTTCAAAGAAGCGTTAATTATAAATTAAAGACTATATACTGGAACAAATACGAAAGTGTTTATAATCATTTTAGTTTTCTGATAATTTTGTTTATATTTCTGTGCAAATAATAAAAAGAGACAAAAAGGATCTATATAAGTCCAATTTAAAAACCTGGCATATGAAACAAGCATGATGGTGCAGCCACATTTCTGGATAAAAACTATTTTTTTGCGGGAGGAGCTAGAGCAGCCACGTGTAAAAGCATTAGGTCTTTCAAGATGTCAGCTATGCAGTTATATATTATGAATATTCGTATAAACGAGGAAATACCATTTTTATAGAAAACTTTTGTCTTTGCTGCATGTGAATATGAAACGAGGTTATTTATGTCAGAAAATAAAGGTGATTTTACATAGATTAGGGGATATGGAATTTTGATATGAGGTGATGATATGGAACAATTGTTGGTGGATTTAGTCGGATCAACGAATGATTTTTTATGGTCTAAATTGTTAATTATTATGCTTGTTGTTTGCGGAATTTATTTCACATTTAAATCGAAATTTGTACAGTTTCGGATGCTAAAGGAAATGGTCCGTGTGTTAATGGAAGGGAAGAATGGTTCTAAAGACCAAATTTCACCGTTTCAGGCGTTCTGTATTGGTATGGCTGCTCGCGTTGGAACAGGAAATATCACAGGAATTGCGATTGCGATTGCACTAGGCGGTCCTGGAGCGGTATTTTGGATGTGGGTTATTTCTATTATTAGCTCAGCATCTAGCTTTGTTGAAAGTACATTAGCACAAATATATAAAGTAAAAGATAAAGCCGGTTTCCGCGGCGGTCCATCTTATTATATGGAAAAAGGATTAAACAAACGTTGGATGGGAATAATATTCTCTATTTTAATTACGATTACTTTCGGTTTTGTATTTAATTCTGTCCAATCAAATACTGTTACAATTGCTTTTGAGAACGCATTTGGTACAGATCGTTTAACTTTAGGAATTATTATGGCAATTGCTTTCGCTGGGATTATCTTTGGCGGTGTGCAGCGTATTGCAAAAATGGCTGAATACAAAGTAATGTTTCTAGCAGTGTTATACATTGGTATTGCATTATTTGTTATCATTACAAATATCACAAAAATGCCGGAAGTTCTTTCTCTTATTGTTCAAAACGCATTTGGCTTTAAACAAATAGCAGGCGGTTCAATCGGAGCAGCGCTCATGCATGGGGTTAAACGTGGTTTATTCTCGAATGAAGCTGGTATGGGAAGTGCGCCAAACGTTGCCGCAACTGCAACAACAAGTCATCCGGTGAAACAAGGACTTATTCAAGCACTTGGCGTATTAACGGATACACTGATTGTTTGTACAAGCACAGCATTTATTATTTTACTTTCTGATGCATACAAACAACCAGAGTTAAATGGTATTGCACTTACACAAGCAGCATTAAGTGAACATGTCGGCTCTTGGGCATCAGGGTGTCTTGCTATCTTTATTTTCCTATTTGGATTCGGTGCGTTAATTGGTAACTATTATTACGGAGAAACAAATATTCGATTCTTAAAAAATAGTAAAGTATGGTTGATGGTATACCGAATAGGCGTGTTAGCGATGATTGTATTCGGTTCTGTTGCAAAGATCCAACTTGTATGGGATTTAGCGGATTTATTTATGGGCTTTATGGTTATTATAAATTTAATTGCTATTACTTTACTTTCAAAAGTGGCCTTTGCTGCGTTACAGGATTACATGAAACAGAAAAAAGCTGGTAATGATCCTATTTTTTATAAAGATAGCATTAAAGGGCTTGAAAACATTGAATGTTGGGAGCATTATCAGGACACTTCAACTTCAAAAAAGAAAAGTATGTAACAAAAAAGATATTCGGACTGTAATATGTCTGAATATCTTTCTTGGTTCTTATGCAAATAGTATTGATTATAATAAAGAAAAAATTATTCTATATAAAGTTAAAAAGACGGAGGAATATGGTTAAATGATAAAGGAGTATAACGTTCAGGTTGAGAGTCAAGAAAAAGCTTACTTAGATCAATGGGTAACTCATTATCGATCCTATGCTACTAAAGGACAAAGCGCCAGTTATATTCCAGCTTTGGGAAAGGTAAATTTATCGCAATTAGGTATTTGTATAGTAGAGCCAGATGGAACAATGATAAAGTCAGGGGATTGGGAGGTACCTTTCACCTTGCAAAGTATATCAAAAGTAATCGCCTTTATAGCTGCTTGTTTAAGTCGTAGTATTTCTTATGTATTAGAGCGGGTTGATGTAGAGCCAACTGGAGATGCCTTCAATTCGATTATTCGTTTAGAAATGCATAAACCAGGAAAGCCTTTTAATCCTATGATTAATGCTGGAGCGATTACGGTAGCCTCGCTTCTGTCAGGAACATCGGCGCAAGAAAAATTAGAATCTCTATACGCATTAATCGAAAAAATGATAGGGAAGCGTCCCGCCATTAATGAAAAAGTGTTTCAATCAGAATGGCAAACAGCCCATCGAAATAGAGCTTTAGCATACTATTTAAAGGAGAATGGTTTTTTAGAATCAGATGTGGAGGAGGCACTAGAGGTTTACTTGAAACAATGTTCGATAGAAATAAATACAGAGGATATTGCTTTAATAGGGCTTATACTTGCACATGATGGATATCATCCTATTCGTAAAGAACAAGTCATCCCTAAAGAGGTTGCTAGATTAACAAAAGCTTTAATGCTTACTTGTGGAATGTACAATGCTTCTGGCAAATTTGCTGCTTTCATCGGGCTACCAGCTAAAAGTGGGGTGTCCGGAGGGATTATGGCACTCGTCCCCTCAAGGACCAGGAGGGAACTACCGTTTCAAGATGGATGTGGCATTGGTATTTATGGACCAGCTATTGATGACTATGGGAATAGTTTACCAGGGGTTATGTTATTGGAACATATTGCACAAGAATGGGATTTAGGTATATTCTAAAAAGTATCATGGGTGTTTTGATGTCAGAGCGAATACAAAAATGTTCAGACCATATAATGTGTCTGAACATTTTTGTATTACATAGCATCTTCCTGTTTTAAAGTAGAAGAATATCAAGAGCACTCGCAATGTGCAATACTTTCGTTTATATCTTATTAATAGTTTTTTTGAAAAATAGAGTAAGTGTTGTATTAATGGTAATAGATTTGTATACTGACTGTTAGGCGAAAGTGAGAAGTGATTATTTTGAATCTTAGTAATTTAGTAAAAAAAGACATCTATATTCTGGTTTTGATGGTATTTACAGTACCCTTAGTAGGTGAAATAAAGTCTTTTCCCCTAAATGAGACATTTCGAATGAGCTTTGGTGCACCAACATTTTTCTTTTTTTTGTTATTATTTCGGCGAATGCCAGCATTTTTTCCGGGTTTTTTAACAGCAATAGTGGTTGTAGCATTTCGGATCTTGATGGACGTCATCACAAAGGGGAATATGGATTGGATAGATTCTTTTCATATCCAGTATCCAAGTTTTTTCTTTTACTTTACTTATTCTTGTCTCTTTTACTTAGCGAAAGTAGAACGCTTTCATCATCAACCATTGATGATTGGATTTATTGGCTGCATTATTGAAATATTATCAGACTGTGTAGAATTAATGATTCAATATTTCGTATTAAAAACAACTATCACGCCAGAGGCAATAAATGAGATAATCGTTATCGCATTTTCCCACAGTTTTATAGTTTTAAGCTTTTTCAATATGATGAAACTGTATGAAGCGCAGTCAAGGGAGAGACACATAAAAAAACAAAATGAACACATGCTTATGCTCATCTCCAATTTATATGAAGATGCTGTTCATTTAAAAAAAACGTTGCAAGATGCTGAAAATATAACGAAGAAATCCTATGATTTGTACAAAAATTTAGATTCTTTGGATAACGAGAGGGTAGGCTTTCAGATTGAGGATTTACGGCAGCAGGCATTGAAAATTGCTGGTGAAGTCCATGAAGTTAAAAAGGATAACCAACGCATTTTTGCTGGACTTTCAAAGCTGATTTCTGATGAAAGTTTTACAGATTATATGTCCGTATATGAACTGGTAAACATCATTGTACGAGCAAACGAGAAATACGCCCGGTTACTAAAGAAAGACATCCAATTTGTGTATAAGATTGACGGTGTGCATCCTCACTATCATGTTTACGTAATTTTATCAATTATAAACAATGTCGTTGCAAACGCTGTAGAAGCTATTCAAGATATGGGAACCATCACAATTGACATTAATAAAGACCACCATTTCGTTGAATTTCGAATAGGGGATAATGGTCCCGGTATTTCTTCAAAGTATAAAGATTCAATTTTTGAACCTGGGTTTACTTCTAAATATGATGATGCAGGTAACCCATCAACAGGTATTGGATTATCGTATGTCAAAGAAATGGTCGAACAACTTGAAGGTGTTGTTACATTTGAGGACAGAACCGAAGAAAAAGGATCGATTTTTAAAATTAGATTAGGGATTGATCATATAGTTGCGAAAGGGTGATTCTATGTATTTTTATATAGTAGATGATGAGAAAGCGGTTCGCTCAATGTTGGCTCAAATTATCGAGGATGCGGATCTTGGGGAGGTTGTAGGAGAAGCTGAGGATGGCTCATTGTTAGATCAACAAACGCTAATCTTGAAAAATATAGACATTTTATTTATCGATTTGTTAATGCCGATTCAAGATGGAATAAAAACAATTCGTCAAATAAAACCGTTGTTTAAAGGGAAAATTATCATGGTTTCTCAAGTAGAGTCAAAAGAATTGATTGCTGAAGCATATTCGCTTGGTGTTGAGTACTATATTATTAAACCGATTAACCGGATTGAAGTATTAACAGTCGTTCAGAAAGTCATTGAACGAATCCGATTGGAAAAATCGATAAAAAATATTCAAGAATCGCTCAATATGGTACTTAAATTGGATAGTGATCAAAGTACACAGGAAAAATACCGTAATGAAAAGCATATAAGTACTTCAAATCATTTTCGAAACTCCATACATTTTCTTCTATCTGAATTAGGGATAGCTAGTGAAAGCGGAAGTAAAGATTTAATGGATATACTGGATTATTTATATAAATATGAACAAGATAAAACGTTGGAACAAGGGTTTCCCTCTCTAAAAGAGGTTTTTTTGAATTTAGCTCAAAAAAGACTTGGAGGATTAGCTGAAGAGGCCGAATTAAAAAGGTCGATTGAAGCCTCCAAACAACGGATCCGGAGGGCAATTTACCAATCACTAAACCACTTAGCATCCCTTGGACTTGCTGATTTTTTAAACCCGAAGTTCGAAAATTACGCTTCTAGGTTTTTTGATTTTACAACTGTAAGGAGAAAGATGACAGAGTTGAATAATGAGCAAACATTACCTACTCGTATCGATACGAAAAAATTTATTCAGGTTCTGTATTTTGAAGCAAAACGGATACATTTGGAACTGTAATGACGAACACTTGCTAATTCTTAAACTCGAATGCTGGATTTATCATTGTTTTTTATCGTTTTCTGACATTCATCTCTCTCCTCAAAAATGTGCATCAATTTTAGGTGGGAGATAAATATCGCGGTAAGCGTGAGCCTACGCATGTTCGTATACTAGGCATTATTTACTACTTCATTTGGAATATTGTAAAAGGTGTTAAGTTGTTAAAGAGTGTTTAATATAAAAAGGGCAGCCGAAATTTGCGACTGCCCCTTTTTTATTAAAAATCTTTATTTATGGTTATCTTCAAGAGGTTCCAGAACGTTCGATGGAAGCTGATTAGTTGGAGCTAATCCAGATCCTTCACTTGCTGTTTGAAGTGATTGTAATTTTAGAATTACACCTGCCTCTGTAGCAATTTCGTCCTCTTTTACTCGATGGCTTGATTTAGATGTATTTTCATTCGCTTTCTCCATTTTACATTCCTCCTTATTACATGTAGATATACAAGCAACATAATTACAAAAGTGTTTTTCAGTATAGTACTTATTATTCATTTGTAACATTGAATAATATACATGTAGTAGCTATTTGATTTTTTGAATTTATTGTTTCTACTGCGAAATGATGAAAAGTGTCTTTCTCCCCTTTAAAATTCCACTTAAATACAAACTCACCATTGAAATATAGAAGTAAAAACGCACCCGATAATAGAATTATTTTCTTCTAATATCTCATTAATAATCCATAATTTTATTATGTTAACAAAAATGTTGAGAAATAATAGGAAGCGTGAAATATTTTATGAATTTATTTTTTGTGCAAAATAAATGGATTGTCAGAAAAAGGGGACTTTTGGTAGTGGAATTATTATTGTAAAACTATAAGTAATTTGCCCATTACTCCGTATAGGGCAATATATTCCTCTGTTTTTCCTGGGGATAACTGTATACAAAATGCGTTATACAGAGTAAAAAAGCTCGAATTTTAAAGTTTAATACATAATCGCTTGTCGTATAAATATAAGGATTTCTGTCGGAAAGATGATAGTTAGAACAAAAAGGGATTTTTATAGATAAATAGAATCGTAAAGAGGAGGATAAAAATGTAAATATAGGAGGCTTTATTATGAAAATAAAAAAAATAACCATTGCATCACTAGCAATTGGTACAATGCTCTCCATTACAGCTTGTAGTCCCTCTGCAGAAAAAGATCAAGTGAAAAAGGAACAAACGAACGCACAAGAAGAAGCAAAAACAACGAATGCTGATGAAACTTCTGCCACGAAAAACGATGAGAAAGAAACAAACACATCTACTAATGAAAAAACAGAGAAAGATCAAAAGAATTCCAAAGAATCGTCTGGAACGGAGAATAACGCTAAATCTACGAACCAAACTTCAAATGGGAAAACGACAGAAAAAGAAACAAATACTAAAACAAACGAGCAAACGACAAGTGGAAAAACTGCAACGAAAGATACAAATAAAAGTGTAGCTGTGAAAGCAAATGTAAAAGCAGTTGCGCAACTTATCGACAGCTTGGATAAGCAATTAGCTGCAAACCCTAAGTTAGATACAGTGAATCAACTAGGGAAGCAAATAAATGAAAAATGGGATGTAATTGAAAAAGAGTTAGAAGCAACACATCCAACTGATTATAAAACGATTGGACAAAGTATGTATCCTTTAATTGTTGCGACTGAAAAAGAGAAAATAGATGTGAAACGAATCAAATCATTAACGACGAAAACAAAGCAAGATTTAAATCAGCTTTTAAATAAACTTTCATAAATTATGAAATAGTGATTTCTGTGCAAAAGGAGAAACAATATCGGTTTCTTCTTTTATTTAGTAAGTGTCAAATATTACGCACCCACAATTTGTAAATAACCCATGAGATAATCTCCTTACATACTACAACTGAAAATGGAGTGGAAGCTCTTAACTATGCTATTAAAGCTGGTTTTATTTGGGCAGCTAATGAGGTGAATTATAAAATGACTAGCAAAGGGACTAGAGTTTATATAAGAAACTGGAATATGGTTAGACCCATTCAAATATACGGTAGATAAATTTAATATTTTACAGAAAAATCTCACCTTCAAATCCTATGTTAATAGGGCACCTTAATGGTGTCTTTTCTTTATTTATTAAAGGACCTGCTCAATTAGTTCGTAACAACATAAAATAAACCGAATCCGTTACATGTGAACCCCTATGTTTTTCCCCTCTTACTTAAAGGAGGAACTATTATGGGCTTTGGTGGTAGTTGTGGAGGTTGCGGCTTTGCTGGAGGATTTGCATTACTCGTTGTACTCTTCATATTATTAATCATTGTTGGAGCTGCTTGCTTCTGCTAAAAAACAATTAGAAAAGGCACTCATGAGAGTGTCTTTTCTTTATTGAGTACCGCTACCCATCAATTTAAGAAATTGGTTGTTTCCCAAAACGAAAAAAGTGAGCTGAATTCTGATAAATAACTGTAGAGATATAGAATTTTTGTTTTGGAGCTATTTCAAAATCTTAGCTTGATGGTGATGAGGTGGGGCACCTTAGAGCGGTAAATAGATCTAGTGATTATACTATTCAAAAAATGTAAAAAAAGTAAATCCTAAAACAAGGAGAAAATCAAAACTGATAAAATAAAATTATTGTGGCTGTTCTAATTACTATTTTTCGGATAATGATGTGTTGTTGTATATTCATAATTAATAAAATAATAAGAAATAAGGGGTTGTTATGGAAACAAAGATTATGAAGTCAAAGAAAAAAATTGATTCAAAATCTCTTTTGGCTTTGGGATTATTGATTATTTCCGGGATTATGTATCAATTTATAGGGGGTGTTTTAGGGGATAATATACCTAAACTATTAGAAATGATTCTTGAGGCTTTATGGAATCTCATATTATGTGGAATTATAGGATACTATTTTTTAGGTAAAATATCGTTAGAGCAATTTAAACATTTTAATTTTAAGACATTAATATTTTTTTTAAAACAAGAGTAACGTCAAGAAAATACTGACTTGATACGCACTCTTTATTTATTTCTATCCCGAGTATAGTTTGAAAGGTCTTCAAGAAGATCAATTGTTAGTAGAAAGTCAGCATCTAAGACTAGTTTTGGATGCCTTGAAGATGGAGTACATGTATATGCAGATATAGCAAAAACTAAGTTTAGGCAGAGCTGGTTTTAATTTTTAACAAGTGAAGAACGAAATTTTATGTAGACAAAAAGTCATACCATAAATATATTATGTAAACCGAATCGCGCTTATAGGTAAAAGACTATTTATAAATAGTGGCCCACCTTTTGGTAAGCTGTTCTCTTTTGAGGTACCCGCATTGAAAAAAGCTTATACTCGTTGAAGAGTGAACCAATTCATATTATTCGTATGATATTAATAAATAGAACGAGTTGGAGGAAGTTTAATGAAAGCAATTGTGTACACAAAGTACGGTCCCCCCGATGTTCTTCAACTGAAAGAGGTAGAGAAACCTGTTCCTGAGAAAAATGAAATACTGATCAAAATAAAAGCGACAACTGTAACAGCAGGAGATATTCGATCAAGGAGTTTTACGGTTCCTCGTTCTGTTTGGTTACCTGCTCGAATCATACTCGGTTTTAGTCAACCTAAAAAACAAATATTAGGAATGGAGTTAGCTGGAGAAGTTGAGTTAGTAGGGAAAGAGGTCAAGCAGTTTAAGGAAGGAGACCAGGTTTTTGCGGCCACCCAAGTGGGTTTTGGTTCTTATGCCGAGTATATTTGTCTACCTGAAGATGGTCCGGTATCTATTAAGCCCTCTAATATAACATATGAGGAAGCTGCTGCTATTCCAATTGGGGCACGTACAGCCTTGTTTTTTCTTAGAAAAGCTAACGTTCAGAGTGGTCAAAATGTTCTTGTGTATGGAGCTTCGGGAAGTGTAGGAAATTATGCTGTACAGCTTTCCAAATATTTCGGAGCAAAAGTTACAGGAGTGTGCAGTAACGCAAATTTAGAATTGGTAAAATCTCTTGGAGCCGACAAGGTAATTGATTATACTGCAAAAGATTTTTCTACTACAGACGAGACTTATGATGTGATTTTTGAAGCGGTAAACAAGAGCTTGTTTTCAGATTGTATCAAGTTGTTAAAGCAGGACGGTATCTATATAAATGTCGTTGAACCGTTGCCAAGTGTTCGAATGCTATGGACTAAATTGACAAGCAACAAGAAGCTAATATTAGGTCAAAATTCACCTGAAACTTTCGAAGCGTTAGACTTCCTGAAAGAACTTGTTGAGATGGGTAGGATAAAAGCGGTCATTGACAAGTACTATGCGTTTGAAGAGATTGTGGAAGCTCATAGATATGTTGAGAAAGGACACAAGAAGGGAAATGTAGTTATAAATATGGAACAAAACAACAAATCCTAATTAATGAAGAACGCTCCGAGCTGAATAACAATTTTTTGTATAAGAAAAAAGGCATAAATTGATAGAATTAACAAAGATGTAAGCAGAGGGAAAGGCTTGCATCTTTTTTTATTTTGTATCAAACCAATCAAACCTTTCTATCGTTACCTTAAATATAAATAAAAAATTGAAGGAGGAGTCAGTATGAAAGCATGGCAATGTATTGTGTCCATATTAGTGAGCTTTTTTTTATTAACAGCGTGTAATAGCGATAAGAAAGAAGATGTTCAAAGTAAGAAAACGAGTGGAGAAAACGTGAGTGAAGTTAGTAGTAATAAAAACGAATCTCCTAGTTTACAATTATTAGAGAACGATAAGGTTGGAAAATACTTAGCAGATTCAAACGGAAAAACACTTTATTATTTTGCAAAAGACACATCTAAGGTAAGTAATTGTAGTGGTGACTGCGTAAAACTTTGGCCGCCATTTGTTGCGAAAGATTTTGAAGTGCCAAAAGGATTTGATAGAAAAGACTTTGCTACGATAACAAGAGAGGATACGAAGGAACAACAAGTAACGTATAAAGGCTATCCCCTCTATTATTTTGCTAATGATAAATCAAAAGGAGATATAAATGGACAAGGGGTTAAAGATATATGGTTTGTACTGAATGGTGAAACTACATTTAAACAGTGATAGAAAGCACGCCGAATAGGGCGCATGCCAGCGAATAGTGAGATAAATATTCTGTTAAAAGGAGCGACCAATGTTGTTGGTGGTTCCTATTTTTCTATTTGAATTATATAATTAAATTAATTTAGAATTATCAGAAAAACGAAAACAATAGGGAGTGCAGGTGAGAATGAAAGAAAAAAATGATTATGAGTTAATGCAATTAGTACAAAGAAACTATCGTCCTGCATTAGAAGAACTATATGAACGATATATTAAGTTGATATATAGCTTCACTTTTAAATTTTTCCAAGGAAATGAGGACAAAACAAAAGAAGTTGTTCAATTAATTTTCTTGAAACTTTGGACAACTAAAAGTATGTATAATCCTTCAAAAGGTGATTTCGTAAATTGGATACTTACTATTACAAGGAATATATGTATTGATTATGTCCGAAAAGAAAATAAAGAACTTATGTATAGAAACTTTAATAATCTTTATGATTCTGAAAAACATATGCATATAGCAGATTCAGAAAATCAAATCGAGAAAAGGATGCACAGTGTTGAAATTCAAAAGGCAAAGCAGAATTTGTCTACGTCTCAAAAAAGATTAATCGACTTGCTATATTGGAAAGGTTATTCCCTTAGTGAGATTGCTAAAATGGAAGATGAACCATTGGGAACCACTAAAAGTCGTCTTCATCAATCTTTAAAGCAATTAAAAAAATATCTAGAATAGAGGGGATAGTATGGAGAGAGAATGTGAGCATTTATTATCCTATGTTACGAATACATTTGATGATAGAGAACAAAGAGCGTTTCAAGAACATTTAAAGACATGCCCCAAATGTCAAACTGAGTATCCAGCAATGCAGGCAGCTTGGGAAGCAATGCATTTCGATTTTGAAGAGAGAGAAGTACCAGAAACATTAAAAGCTGAAGTGTTTGATTTTATATTTGTTCGCGAACAAACGAATAGAGATAACAAAGTAACAGCGAAATTGAAAGAATGGACGGTTTTACTAAAAAAACAATTTACACCGTTGGCAACAGTATTACTAGGAACAATGTTAGTGATTACAGTAGCAGTAACAATCGAAAATTCGCAATTAAAAATACAATCTTTAGCTAAGGATGAATTAAGCAGCGATCCAATGAAAGTAATCTCTACGCGTCCATTAGTATCAATCGATCAAAAAGATGAAAATACAAAAGGGTATGTATTTGTTATGCAACAAGGAGATAAGAAAAAATTAGTTGTACAAGCTGATCATTTGCCACAAGTAAACAAATCAGAAGTGTATCAAGTTTGGTTATTAAAAGATGGAGAAAGAAAAAACGCTGGAATATTTAAACCGGATGAAACTGGATCAGGACTTCTGACATATGAAATTGCACAAAAACAGTCCTTTGATAACATTGGTATTACACTTGAACCAGATTCGAATAGTACGAAGCCACTTGGTAAAAAAGTACTAGGAACTTAAAATATTGATATGATAATAAAAAGCAGAGCGAATTCATGTGCGAATTGTTCTGCTTTTAAATGTGTTTGTATAGTTGCGGGTATTTCGAAAGAGAACGGCTTAAC
Source organism: Bacillus sp. UNC437CL72CviS29 (assembly GCF_000482345.1). NCBI lineage: Bacteria > Bacillati > Bacillota > Bacilli > Caryophanales > Bacillaceae > Bacillus > Bacillus sp. UNC437CL72CviS29. The sequence continues at coordinate 38,099 of NZ_AXVB01000015.1, forward strand.
CTTTTAATTGGCTGCTTTTTTATAAATAATCCTTTAATGTTCCATTTTCAATGCAAGATAGGGGGAGGTTTATTTCGGTACCTTCCTTCATATTACGTAAAACAATGGTTTCCGTAGAAATTTCAGTTTCACCAATAATAAGCACGTAAGGAATATTCTCTTTATTTGCGTAATTAAGAGCTCGCTTTAATTTACGGCCGGCAAGTTCCAGTTCAACTTTGAAGGTACTTTTAGAACGCAAAAGTTGTGTGATTCGTAAACATTCCACTTCGGTGTTAATAGGAATAATGAAAATATCGACAGAAGCAGATTCCGTTTCTTTTTGCGTAAGAGCTGTATAAATAACATCCAAGCCAAAGGAAATCCCTACTGTTGGATAGGATGTATTATCGTTACGAAAAGCCCCAATTATATTATCATAACGTCCGCCACTACCAATGCTTGAAGTAATGCTTCCATCTGCTAAAAAGATTTCATAAACTGTGCCTGTATACATAGTAAGTCCTCTTGCTAAGAATGGATTAAACACAGCATTGTCTTGGATACCAAGTGCGAGTAAATATTGCTGTAATTGCTTTAGTTCATTGATTCCCTCTATAACAAGTGAATTTAAGAAAGTTTGGTTAAATTCATCAATTTCTAATGTTATACAAGATTCAACAGTATGACAAACTACCTCTACAGTGTCATTTGTTATCCCACGGTTTTGTAAATTCTTTCGTACGCCATCAACCCCAATTTTCTCAAGTTTATCTAATGATAAAATAACATCGTTTGTTTGTTCGTTTGGAATTTCAATCGATTGAAGGATACCTGTTAATAACTTACGATTATTATATTGAATGGTAACATCTAAGTTTAAAGTTTTGAAAAGATCAAATGCCATGGCCATTAATTCAGCTTCAGCAATAACAGATTCTACGCCGACTATATCAACGTCACATTGAATAAATTCACGAAACCTTCCTTGTTTTATCGGTCCATCACGAAAGACCTTTCCAATTTCATAGCGTTTAAAGGGAAGCCTGATATCTGGGTTCATTGCTACTACTTTTGCAAATGGAATCGTTAAATCATACCGAAGTGCGAGTTCACGATTTCCTTGATCACGTAGTGTGTACATCTCTTTTAAAATTTCAGCACCGCCTCCATATTTATAAGCCATCAGTTCATACATATTTAATGTAGGTGTTTCAAGTGGTTTACAGCCATATCGTTCAAAAGTCTCTTCACAAGCGCATTTAATTTTGTTTCTAAGCAACTGTTCCGCGGGTAAATAATCTTTTGTTCCTTTTACATTTCTTACATCCATTTAAATCACTCCTTTTATAAAATAAAAAAAGCTATGCAGGTATAAAAATACCCACATAGCTTTATGAACGCTTCGTGGGTAACAGGAAAAGCCCTGTACCCACGAAGAAAAAATTCTTCGGATACACGGCGTTATATATGATGATGAAATTGGAAAGAAGTACAATTAAACATATTGGGTCTCTCCTTAAGTTTTTTCAAAATTATAACAAGTGATTATTGAGATAGCAATGCTTTTTGAAAACAAAAATGAGATTAACGGATGAATTAATCTTATATAAACAGTGTGAGTGATATGTTTGTCATTCCTTGTTAGAGAATAGTAAAGTAAGTTACAATATTTATGTATTGGAAATTATATTTCCACCGTCTACATCTCAATTTATATATTACATAGTACATATAGATTTATTACAGGAGGGTTTTAGCACAATGGAATACAAAACGAATGTAATGCGGTTGTTAGATAAGAAGAAAGTTAATTATAAACATTATAGCTATGCGGATACTGATGCTATTAGTGGAATAGATGTTGCCTTGGTATTAGGACAATCTCCCAATCAAGTCTTTAAAACGCTAGTTACTATAGGGAAATCAGGAAAACACTATGTTTTTGTTGTACCTGTCAGTGAAGAGTTGGATTTGAAAAAAGCTGCTGCAAGCATTCGTGAAAAATCAATAAGCATGTTGAAATCAAAAGATTTACTCTCGCTTACTGGTTATATTCATGGGGGTTGTTCACCGATTGGGATGAAAAAATATTTTCCTACCGTTATTGATCATAGTGCTATGGAGCTAGATACAATAATCTTTAGTGCTGGGAAGATAGGATATCAAGTTGAAATAGAACTAGATGAATTGAAAAAAATGATTCGTTTTGAACTACACGACATTGTAATTAAGTAGTATATTACTAATTCCGGTGATCGAGTTGGAGATATAATAGATCCGTGTATTGAAATGTAATAAAAAAGAGCCATTTGGCTCTTTTTTATTATTTTATTGAGAAGGTCTGTTCTTCTTAACGAAGTAAAGGTAGTGGGGCTAGGTACTAGGATTTAATTCGTATTATTTTTGAATTTCGGTATCTTTTTAATACTTTCGGTTCCCATAAGACTGCCAATAAATGCAATTAATGCACTTGAAGAAATAAATTTAACTATATAAAAAATTCCTGTTCCAGTAACTAAATCTAAGATTAAAAACCTTTTTATAGTTGAGCCTTTTATTATGTGAATAACAATTTGAGCGTTTTTCCTATTCAACATTGTCACACCCTTATCCTTTTATAAAAGAATATTACAAGAAAAGGTTGTCCTATTCACTCATGAGTACATACTGGTTGTCTGATTTTAGTGATGATAATTAAAAAGGGGCTTTAAACAAAAATATAAAAACAAAAGAGCAGCTAGTAAAAACTAACTGCTCAGCCCCAGGGAAAGGGAGAAAAGATTGTAGGTACTACGAAATTGGACTCAAGCTGTTCACCAGCCTTTATATAGTATGTACGGGATTTGAAATATTATGCAGTTTGGAAAAAAAGTTATAGTATACAAAATTTTGCAATATTAGACAGGTGAAAAATAAAACGACAAGAATATGTAACATATACTAAAAAGAAGAGAGGGAGAAAGATGTGGAGAACAACAGATCTGTGTGATGCTTTTGAAGGAGACGTACAAGTATGTAAGCCTATATTTCAATCATATGGAAAGAAAGAACAATTTCATGGAAAAATTGCAACGGTTAAAGTGGAGGATGATAATGTAATAGTAAAGGAAGCTCTACAAACTTTACCGGAGGGAACAGTGTTAGTAGTTGATGGAGAGGCTTCTACAAATTGTGCGTTACTTGGAGATAACTTGGCAAATATAGCAAGTCAACGAAATTTAGCAGGGATTATTGTATATGGATATGTTCGTGATTCTAAAGAATTACGAAATATTAACATTGGTATTTTAGCGTTAGGTACAATACCGAAGAGAAGTAGAAAAGAAGGAAAAGGAGAAAAAGAAATTCCTTTACAGTTTGGAGCAATTGAGTGGATTCCAAATCATTATGTGTATATCGATGAAGATGGTGTTATTGTATGTAAACAACCACTTCATAGTAAGCTATAGTGACTATATATAGGCTTTATAGTTTCACGTAACAGACTAATATTCATAGGAAATAAATCAGAGAAAGCATAGACAAAATTTCGTGTCAATAGTAAAATAATACAGATATTTATAATTTAATGAATGTATAGGTATGTCGTTTATACGATAACTTTTAAAGGAAATAGGTGGAAATGAAATGGGTTCGCCGCTAAAAGTGAATGTTATCACAATAATACATTCATAAGCTACACTGTCTTTCCTATACAAATACAACCGCTATCTATGCGGATAGGAGGTGTTGTGCATTTTGTATAGCACTCACAGTAGAGTGTTATTGCACGCCCTTGAAGGGTCTTTTTTTATGCATATGTAAGCAAAGGGAGGAATAAGCAAGGATGGCAATGATGAAAAAATGGCTGCTTACATCGATTATGGCAGTCGCATTAGTGTTTGTTTCATTCACAAATACTGTACATATTACGTTTGCTGAAGGAAAAACAGCAACACTTGCGATTATTGGGGAATCGCAAAGAGGAGTTATTCTTTGTCCGAAAGAAGTAGCTATTGAAGATGGAGAAACAGCCTATAGTTTGTTACAAAAAGTAATGGGGACTAAAGTAACAGCTGAGAATACGCAATATGGTATGTATGTTAAAGGTATTGATGGTTTAATGGCTGGTGAGACAAGTGGATGGGCATATGATGTAAATGATAAAGCTGCCATGGTAGGGGCGGATAGTTATAAATTAGAATCTGAAGATGTTGTTACATTTCGTTTTGTTGTAGATTGGAACAATATGAACACAGAAACATTGCAACAAGTTCTTGATAAGATGGGAACTTGCAAAAAGAATCCAGATGCAGAAAAACCGGAAGAACAAAATCCAGATGGTCAAAAGCCTGAGGAACAAAAACCGGAAGAGCAAAATCCAGATGGTCAAAAGCCTGAGGAACAAAAATCAGAAGAACAGAAGAAGCCAGAAGAACAAAAGCCTAATGAGTCGAAAGAACCAATCACAAATGAATTATTAATGAAGCAATTAGATCAAGCGATTGCTAAAACATCAAAAAAAATGATCGAAGACGGAATTGATAGTGATTGGGTAGCAATTGCACTTGCTCGTTCAGGAAATAATATTCCAGTAGAAACAAAGATTAGTTATTTACAATCTTTAACACAAAAAGTAGAAAAACGAGTGGAACGATTTACCGCTACAGATATAGCAAGAACTGTTTTAGCAGTAACAGCGGTAAATGGGAATCCAACGAATGTTGCAGGGAAGAATTTAGTTCAAAAACTATATCAATCTGAGAAACTAAATTCTATTACTGGTTATACATTCGCTTTACTTGCACTGGATTCAAAAAAATATGAAGTACCGGCTGAAGCAAAGTGGAATCGTGCTGCTTTAGTAAAAGAGATTTTAAATGCACAGCATACAGACGGTGGCTGGACATACCATGTGGAAAGTAGTAAGGACGAGGCTAGTAGTATTGATGTAACAGGTATGGTTTTATCGGCACTAGCACCGTATCAGAAACAACCAGAGGTAAAGCATGCTGTAGATAAAGCTGTGCAATATTTAACAAATAAACAATTGAACACTGGTGGATTTGAAGCTGACGGTCAAGAAAATTCAAATAGTGTTGCACAAGCAATTATTGGACTTGCTATTGCAGGGGTTGATCCAACTAGTGAAGCATTTACTAAAAATAATGTAAGTGCAGTTCAAAATTTAATATCATACCAACTTGCAAATGGTAAATTTAAATGGTTGCCAAATGACCAAGAGGGCAATGGTATGGCGACTGAACAAGCACTTCTAGCGCTTGTTCAATATAAATCGTTTGTAACTGGTCAAGGTTCTATATATGATTGGACAAATTTATCAACTGAGGGCGACGAAAACGCAGTTGAAGAGCCGAAGGAACCGGTAGTGGAAGAGAGCAAGGAGATTGAAAAGCAAGAAGTAATTCAAAAACCACAAGAACAAACAAACGATAAGAACTCTCGTGTTGTTACAGAAGAGAAAACATTAAATAATGAAAAAACTGCGAAAAACCATCAATTACCGAAAACAGGAGCATCTGCTTGGGACACTGCAATGCCAGTAGGAATGGGTGTATTGTGTATTGCTTCAGCATATGTTTTATGGAGACGAAAAGCAGCTTAACAAAAAATTAGGAGCAATGATTTGCTCCTAATTTTATTAGGAAAGGTGAGAAAAACATGAGTATGATGAAATGGTTACTCTCAGTTGTCCTTTCATTTGGATTGCTTGTTGGATGTAGTCAAAATGAATCAAAATCTGAACAAAAAGCAATTTCAAAAACAGAACAAAAAGAGGAACTGAAACAAGAAGAGAAAAAGGAAGAAAGTAAACCGGAAAAGCAGCAAGGATCAGTAGAGAAAAAGCAACAAGAAGAGCAGCAAAAGGGGAATCAGGAACAAGAGCAACAAAAACAACCTGAAATTAAGAAAGAAGAGAAACAAGAGAAAAAAGAGCAAGAACCAGTTGCGCAACAAGAACAACCAAAAGCGCAGCAAGCAAACACTGAGCCTAAGAAAGTGCCAGAAGCAAAATCAGAAGTAAAAGAAGAGGCAAAAGTAGTTAATCAGCCGAAAGAAACACCAAAGCAGGAACAGTCGAAAGACCCAGAACCTAAAGTAGTACCAAAGCCAGAACCGCAACCTCAACCGCAACCTCAACCCGAACCAAAGCAAGAACCACAAGCGCAGCAAGTTACCATTTCTGTACGTGGAAATGAAGGTTATTTATTAGAAGCAAAAAAAGTTGACGCACAAGAGGGAGATACGGTTTATAAAGTATTGCAGCGTACAGGATTAGATGTAGATGCAACGGGATCCAGAGATAGTATTTATGTAAAGGGAATTAATGATTTATACGAAAAAGACATAACGAGCACAAGCGGATGGAAGTACCGTGTAAATGGTGCTTTTCCAAATCGAAGTGCAGGTGCATATACAGTCAAGCCAGGAGATAAAATCGAATGGGTATATGTGCTAAAATAGGAAAGGATTCTTGGTAAAGGACTATGAAAATTATCTTTTCTTCTTTACATCCTTTTGTGAATTTTATCTACTATATTGGGGTGATGATACTATGTATGGTGTGTCTTCACCCTCTTTTTTTAATGGGTGCGATTATTATGATCGTACTGTTAAACATCATGCAAGGAAATGGCGAGAAACTAAGAAAAATGATACCAAGCACGCTTATTTTCTTCGTAATGATTATTGTGTTGAATCCTTTGTTAACACATAGAGGAGCGACTACATTATTTCGTTTAGGGGATAATCGAATTACATTAGAGGCATGTATGTATGGATTCATAATGGGATTATTGTTACTTGCTATTATGTTCACATTTACTTCTTATAATGATGTGATTTCAATTCATAAATTTTTGTACTTGTTTTCACGGATTTCACCGAAAGTTGCGTTACTAACAATGATCACAGTGCGTTTCGTTCCTTTATTTATCCGGCGTTTAAGGCAAATTACACTTGTTCAAAAGACAAAAGGAGTGCAATTAGATTCAGGCCCATTCATAGGGAGAATCAAAAATGGAATGAAGCTCTTGCAGGTATTGCTTGTTTGTTCTTTAGAAGATGCATTACAAACGGCGGATTCCATGCAAGCACGTGGATTTGGAGTAACAAAGCGTAGTACATATATTCAATATCGTATGGGAACGCAAGATTGGTACATACTTGCGTGCTTAGCAATTTTATTACTAAGCTGTTTTCTGTTCAGTTTTTACGGTGCTGGCAAACTATTAATCTATCCAAGAGTGGAATCACTTGTATTTCAGCAATATGATGGAATCTTATTCGTTTTATTTTTACTATTTATTAGTTTACCAATCATAATGGAAGGGAGGGAATGGTTATGGTGGCGCATGCGGAAATAAAAGACTTAGCTTTTACGTATGCAGATGAAAAGGTACAAGCATTAAAGGGCGTTTCCTTGAGGGTTTCTCAAGGGGAATTTATTGTGTTGGCTGGCCGTTCAGGCTGTGGTAAGACGACACTTTTGAAACATTTCAAGAAAGAGTTACTTCCAGTTGGAAAACGCATAGGTAATATGTATTATAATGGAACTTCTTTACTTGAGATGCCAGATTTATTATCAGCGCAAGAAGTAGGAATGGTATTTCAAAATCCAGAAAATCAACTTGTTATGGATACGGTTATTCAAGAATTGGCATTTTCTCTTGAGAATGTTGGCCTAGAGACCAATATAATCCAAAAGAGAATTGCTGAATTAATTAGTTTTTTAGGTTTTCAAGATTTATTACACCAGTCTGTTCATACATTATCGGGGGGACAAAAACAACTGGTTAATTTAGCGGCAGTTCTTGTTTTACAGCCTAAATTATTATTACTTGATGAACCGACAGCACAGCTTGATCCAATTGCAGCAAAAGATTTTTTAGGGTTATTAAAACGAATTAACGAAGAGCTCGGAATTACCATTATCATGAGTGAACATCGTTTAGACGAAGTCATTCCACTAGCAACTCGAGTTGTGTTTATGGATGCTGGGGAAATAATGTATGATGGGACGCCGCAACATGTTATATCAAAAATGTGGGCATTAGAAGAGTTCCGCCCGTTTATCCCTCAAATTCCAAGGTTGTTTTTAGAATGGAATGTAGAGAAAATCCCATTTACGGTAAGGGAGGCACAAACACAAATACATTCTGAGTTACCTATGGAATATGAAATACCGGTTATATCACAGGCAGAAACAAAAGAAGTGGTTTTACAAGCAAATCATATATCATTTCAATATGAAAAAAATAGCCCTTTTATTTTACAGGATTTAATGCTATCGATTGAACGTGGGAAGTGGACTGCGCTTGTTGGGAAAAATGGTACTGGAAAATCAACACTTTTAACTATATTAGCAGGATTAAACAAAGCTAGAAGAGGAAAAGTACGGTGGAACGGAACGGAGATTCATAAAATTGATTCAAAGGAACGGTTTAAAAGAATCGGATTTGTATCGCAACATCCGTATTATCATTTTACATTTGAGACGGTGTGGGATGAAGTTTTTGAAAGAGCAAATGAATTATATGATGATAAAGGGAAAGAAATTGCAGAAGATATGTTAAAACGATTTTGGCTGCAGTCCATTCGCGATCGTCATCCGCATGATTGTAGCGGGGGAGAACAACAGTTAATCGTATTATGTACAGCCTTGTTATCAAAACCAAGCTTATTATTACTAGACGAACCGACAAAAGGGCTGGATCCAGAGAAAAAGGAAAGATTAGGCGGATTGTTTCAGGAGTTACAAAAGAAAGGAACAACGATTGTGATGGCAACACATGACATTGAATTTGCAGCTAAATATGTTGATCATTGTATGATGCTATTTGACGGGAAAGTAATTATGGATGATACGCCAAAGAAATTCTTTAGTGATAATTTCTTTTATACAACATCTATTAATCGTTTTATTCGCAAGCAGTTGCCTTATGCATTAACGTGGGAGGATGTGTATAAAGTGTGTCCAAACGATATTTTGCTCTCATAATGCTTATTTTCATTATTGTCATAAGTACTCTTCTGTTTACTTCTTTTGTAACAGATGAATATTTTATGTGGTGTAGTTTATTCTTATTAGCTGTTATTATGTTACCTTTTTATATACGATTTGAGAGGAAAGCATTTGTTTCACGTGAAATTGTCATTGTCGCTGTTTTAGCAGCCATAGCAGCAGTGAGTCGTGTACCATTTTCCATTATGCCGAGTGTACAACCAACTTCTTTTGTTATTATTGTATCTGCAATTGTTTTTGGAAGTGAGACAGGCTTTATGATTGGGGCAACGGCAGCATTGGTATCTAATATATTTTTAGGGCAAGGACCTTGGACACCTTGGCAAATGTTTTCTTGGGGAATGATAGGCTTTATAGCGGGTCTACTTCGAAACACATTTATAATGAGAACGTTATGGGGGAGAGTCATCTATGGATTCATAGCCGGCTTTGTTTTTGGCTGGATTATGAATTTGTGGGGGATACTCGGTTTTTTAGAAGGATTAACATGGAAAGCCTTTATAGCATATTATGCTGCGAGCTTTTACTTTGATTTAGCGCATGCACTCTCAAATGTAATTTTTCTTGTCTTGTTTAGCTCATCGTGGATTAGAATTATTACGAGATTTAAAAAGAAATATGGAATTTTAGATAATGATAAAGGGCTATTCTCTCAGGAAAACAAGGCATAAGCATATGTTACAAAGCATAAGAATGTAAAGTAGGGTCGCGACTTACATATTCGTTTGCCTCTTTCATGCTTCTTACCATTGGTAGGAAGCATTTTTTTATACATGTTGATCATTATTTTGAAATGTGTCAAAAAATTGTTTTAATGTAGTCCGATTTTTAGATGAGACTTTTTATATAATAGAAAATGAGAAATATTTTCAAAGAGGAGATGCCATATTCATGAAGCTAGTTGTTCCAAAGCAGCACGGTGCCTGGGGGATGCTGCTGATTCCGTTTATACTTAGTGTAATACTTGGTAAACCTACTTTATATCATATTCCACTTTTTATCGCTTGGTTATTTATCTATTTAGCAACGTATCCATTTTTAATGTACATAAAGCAACCTCGAAAGAAAGAATTTATGCATGCGGCACTTATTTACTTTACAATCGCATGTGTTTTCGGGAGCGTATCTTTACTGTATGAATGGAAAATACTTCTGTTTGGTGTTACGATGATTCCGCTCTTTATTGTAAATATATACTTTGCTCGACAAAAAAATGAACGAGCCTTAGTAAATGATGTTTGTGCAATACTTGTTTTCTGCATAGGCGGTTTACTTAGTTATTATTTTTCGATGAAAACAGTCGATGAAACGGCTTTTGCAATTGCTGGTATTTCTTTTCTATATTTTATAGGTAGTACATTTTATGTGAAAACAATGATTCGTGAAAAGAATAATCCTACTTATCGCTATGTTTCATGGGGCTATCATATTTTCTTAATCATTGCCTCTTTATTGGTAAATCCATGGCTTTCTCTTATATTTATACCGAGCCTAATTCGCGCAATCGTATTGTATGGTAAAAAGATATCTATCTTAAAAGTTGGAGTTTTAGAAATCGTGAATTCTGTATACTTTTTAATTACGACGGCAATACTGTTACAGTATGCCATTTGAGAAATTGCCCATCTAGTAAAGAGATGGGCAATTTTCATTCTTGTTCTAAAATATGAACCGTATGATCACATTTTTGTAATGCATGTTCCACAGCTTGTAAAGACTGTTCGATTCGCTCCCTATTATCGCTCTTTTCAACTGTTTGTAATGCATGTTCCAAACAATTTTTTGCTTCGTGCAACGAATGAAACGAATCTTGAACATATCCACGAGCATTTTTATCCATTATAAATCCCTCCTTTTGTACATACAATTTTAGTATGAGCGTTAGAAAAGAAAATATAACTTCAATGTGGTTACTTTATATGATTTGACAATGAAAATAGAAGTGGCTATTATAAGATATAAAGTGAATATTTTCTTATCCAGAGAGGTGGAGGGACTGGCCCGATGAAACCCAGCAACCGCGATGCAGGTGCTAATTCCAGCAGAACATGATTTGTTCTGGAAGATAAGACGAAGATATATACGTAACTTCTTCTTATCGGAGAGGTTTTTTTATTGCAAAAAAAACCGATTCCAAAAATAACAGCATGAGAAGAAAGGGGTTGCAATTGTACTGTGACACTTGAGAAATACGTAAAGCTGCGTAAAGCAGTATATGAATATATGATGGAGCAAGATAAACCAATATCACTATTAGATATTCAAGAGCATATCGTTTCGCATTATGAAGGAAAATTCACGAAAAAAATGCTACATCAATTTTATTTATCAAGGCTATTAGACGAGTTAAAACTGGATGGGAAAATTACTTTAGCTGATGATGAATATTCCTATACAAATAAAGGAGTATATTATAAGGCAAGAAAAGGGAGCTAGGCTCTCTTTTTTTATGTTATAATTTATCTAAATTTTTTTGACTATGTAGAGTAAAAGACTGCAAAAGCAGCCTGATACAAGGGAATGGTGTTGAGTGTGTAGTGTCAAAAGTTGAATATGCCCTGAAAGAGGCATTTCATTCGGCTAAAAATAAAAAATAGACACCTTCGCCGAGTAGGTGTCAGTCGTTTTGTCATATAGGCTTGCTACTTGACAAGTAATAGAATATCACGCAAACATTTGGAAGTCAAAAGGGAATTTAAGGAAAGGTGTTGTTGAAAGGTGAACATCCTCATCGTATATGCACATCCGAATCCATCTAGTTTCAATGCATCCATTTTATAGAACATATGCAAAAAGGACTGCAAGGGACGAACTATTCTGTTACATTACTTGATCGTTATAAGGAAGCATTTAACCCAGTTCTAACTTTTAATGAAGATAAGAGAAGGTGTGATTTAGTATATGAAGAAGAAACAGAGAAATACAGAAAATTGGTCAAAGAGGCAGATTCTTTTATTTTTATTTATCCAATATGGTGGTGGGGAATGCCAGCTATTTTAAAGGGTTTTATTGATCGTGTTTTTGTTGCTGGGTTTGCATATAGATATGAAGGTGTAATGCCGAAAGGATTACTTACAGGAAAAACGGCGTGGGTTATTAATACGTTAGATTCGCCCTTATGGTACGTGGCACTCTTATATCGATCGGCTGATTGGGTGATTATGAAAAAAGGTATTTGCAATTTTGTGGTATACACCAAATAAAACGTTCTGCCTTTCAATCTGTAAAAACAAGTAAAGCAGCAAAGCGTGAAAAGTGGCTTTTAGAAATACAAGAAAAGGCAAAAAATTTATGATGAAAAAAATAGAAAATATAATGAGATGCTGTAATCGGAATGATGAATTGTTTCGTACGTATGTAACATGTTTACTTCAATTGAAACATCATAATGAAAATTTTAAAAAGGTGTGCCAAGAATTAAGAGCAGATCATTTAGTAAGGGGAATTTGTGAACGGGAAGTTGATGGAATTATTAAGGAAAGTAAAGAATATAAGATGTATGAACTACCTAAAGTATTGAGATGGGATTTTCTACGGAAAAACCCTTCAATGATTGAAAGTGTTTGTACGACGTTATTCACATATAGAAGATTAAATCTTTCATGTGAAGAATGGATAAATGTAATAAGATGTATAGAAAACAATTGATTTATATAAAATTTATTATGTGAAAAAGCTAGTATAAAACTAGCTTTTTTCTAAGTGTTTTGCGATATCTACATACATATTTGAATAAGTTGTATGAACATCATTGCTTGGCTCAGCATTGGATGAAAAATGTACAATGACCATATTCGCTTTTGGATCTATATAGAGGCATTGTCCATAACTTCCTAACACTTCAAATGCACCGTGTTCATTATGAGGAATCCACCATTGATTATGATAAGAAATGGATGTACCTTGTCCGATTGCAAATTCTCCTTCTTGCACGCTCTTTACATTTTCTGAAATAGAGGAAGGGAGAATTTGCACGCCATTGTAGCGACCGTTATTTAAAATCAATTGCCCAAATCTGGCCAAATCTCTTGCAGTCGCATTTAAACCAGCACTTGCTTGTTCAACTCCTGTTTCATCTGTAACATAATACGCATTTTCTTCCATACCTATTTTGGACCAAATTCTCTCACTTACATTTTCAGTTAACGATTTTCCAGTTAAGGTCCGTATAATCCAGCCGAGTGTTTCAGATGAACCGTTATTATACGAAAACGCAGTTCCAGGTGGTGCCGTTTCTTCTGCTTCTTGTAGCATATCATAAATTTTTATTGGGCCATCATAGTTTTTACCACGAGGAAGAATATTGCTGGCTAAATATAATTGAGCATCTTGATTTTCTAAACCCGGCTGTATATATCCATGTGTAGGGTATTCAGCAGAAACCTGCATGTCCATTAATTGTTGAATTGTTGCTTTTCCGAATGGAGTGTTTCGTAATTCTTTGACATATGTTTCAGCAGTCTTATTTACATTGATGAGTCCTTCTTCGGTTAATGATTGTACAAGTGCACCAGTAAATACTTTTGCTAAAGAGGCCATTCCATGCTGCTCATTTTGTTTAAACCCGTTGAAATAATGCTCGTAAACAAGTTTTCCGTTATGTACAACAACAAAGGCGTCTGTTTTATTCTCATCTAATAGTTTCTTTAAAGGGATATTTCCTCCATTCACTTTTTTAACTGAGAAATCATCTAAGTTTTGTAATGCAGTAGGAAATGATGATATTTGCTCGGGATTATTTTTTACTTCGCTTGTTAACGCTAGTTCTTTCATATGTGTATATGACCAACGTAAGTAGGGATCTTGTAACCAATTTTCTTTTGTCACGTTCTCTTTAGAAGGGGAGACTTTGTTTTGTTTAAAAAAAGTAAATCCAAGCCCAGTTACGATAAACACTAGTGTAAGTATGAGTAACAAAAGGGGAGATTTTTTAAAATTCATATATATACCTCCTTGTTAATTCTACAATAAGTATACGCTCGTTTTCTTAGAAATACAAAATAAGGAAAGTAAACAGGGGAGTTTACTTTCCTTATTAACATTAAGCTGATAATTCTTCATCTGTACCTTGCTTTTTGAACTGTTGTTTTCTGCCATGTAGAAAGTAATAAATAAGTAATGTAAATGCAACGATAATGGCAGCGATGAAATACATATTATGATAGCTTGAGTGTGCTGCTACGATACCTAGTACAAAGGAACCGAGACCCATACCACTATCAAAGAATGATAAATAAGTAGCTGTTGCTGAGCCGCGTCGATGGTTTGGAGCCGCGGAAATAGCAATGGTTTGGAAACTTGGGATTAACGTCCCATAGCCTAAACCAATTAATATACCTGCACCAAGGAACCAAAATGGCGTTTGTGCTTGGCTTAAGATGAACATTCCAATTGTAAAAATAATAATGGAAGGATAAACAAGTATATTTTCACCGAAACGATCAAATATCTTTCCTGTGAATGGACGAGAAAGAACAACAACAAGTGCATATACAATAAAGAAGTAACTAGCAACTTCTCCTAAACCAATTTCTTTTGCGTAAATAGGAATAAAAGATAATATGCCACTATAAGAAAAAGCAAGAACAAACCCTGTAAGGGCAATTGGAACAGAAGAAGGTTCAATTAAATCTTTCCATTTCATTCGCTCGCGTTTTTGTTTACTTACTGGCTTTTCATGTGGGATATTTACAAGTAAACCTAATAGAAATGCTAGTAATGAAAAGATAGAACAAACGATAAACAGAACTGTAAATGAAAAATGTGAAATAATCGTTAAACCTAAAAAAGGACCGATTACCATCGGCAAACTCATAAATACACCGAAATAGGCAAGTGCTTCACCGCGGCGATGAGCCGGTGCGACGTCTGTGACAATTGTACCTGTAGCTGTCGTTGCCATTCCAAACCCAATGCCGTGAAGGAAGCGAAGGGAAAGTAATAAAAATAAACTTTGTGCACCGAAATACATTACGGTAGCAGCTAAAAATAAGGAAAGAGAAATAAATAAGATTTTCTTTCTTCCTAAATCGTCAAGCCACTTTCCGGTAAACGGGCGGCATAGGACAGAAGAAATAAGAAATACTGTTGCGACTAAACCAATTTCTTCAGGTTTTCCTTTCAACCCCTCTATTACATAGACGGGTAAAGTAGTCATAAGCATGTAAAACGTTAAAAAGAGAAACAGACTACTAAAACAAGTTCCAAGGAAGTCCTTCGTCCAAAGTCTCTCACTTTGCATCGTCATCCCTCCAATTAATCATCTAAATTTTTAATAATGGTTTGCAGTACTTGAAATGTTTGTTGTAAATCTACTCCATTAATATTTTGTAGCGCTTTTTCTTCGAAAGTATCAACTTCTTCTTGCCATATTGGAATCATTTTTAGTGCTGTTTCAGATAATGAAATGAGCTTTTCGCGACGATCTTTTCCCTCGGTTCGAATAATCCATCCCATTGTTTCCATACGTGTTAAAGTACGAGTCATCGTTGGCGATTCAACGTTTAAATATTGACATAACTCAGTTTGTGTACAAGGTCCGGTTTGATTAATTCGAAAAATGACAGCCCATTGTGCACTAAATAAACCTGTTGGTGATACACGTTCATTAAATTTCTTCGTAAACTTTCGAGAAGTTTGACTGACAATGTGAAAAAAATGCTGTTTTTCGTCCATTTGTTTAATCCTTTCAAATTAGTTACCTAGCTAACTATATAATCTTTTACCAGAATTGTCTAGTGATAGGTATGTTGTTTTAGGTAAGTATTTTGTATCGTTTTTGTGTTGAGAACATATATTCTACATGATATGCTAGAGGTAAGTTTAGAATTTTCTATCTATTAAAAATGAATGGGGGAGCGTGTGATGATTAAGCCTGCAACACTGAAGTTTGTTTCGTTATCAAATGGAGAAACGATTGCATATCAAGAAGTTGGAAGACAAAATAAAGAAAAACTTATCCTAATTCATGGGAATATGACATCCTCACAGCACTGGGATTTAGTCATTGGGAAATTACAAGATGAATATCACATTTACGCCATTGATTTAAGAGGATTTGGAAAATCAACCTACCATAAGCCAATAGATTCGTTGCAAGACTTTGCAGGTGATGTAAAGCTATTTATAGATGATCTACAATTGAAGAAGTTTTCACTGATGGGATGGTCAATGGGTGGTGGTGTTGCGATGGAGTTTGCAGCTTGTCATCCGGAGTGCGTAGAAAAATTGATTTTGGTTGAATCAGTTGGAATGAAAGGATATCCTATTTTCAAAAAAGATATAAACGGTCAACCCATCACATCCACGTTGCTAAAAACAAAAGAAGAAATTGCGCAAGATCCCGTTCAAATTGCTCCAGTACTAGATGCAATTAAAAATATGAACAAGATATATTATCGTACGGTTTGGGATTTACTGATTTATACACACAAGAAACCAGATCCAGAGCGTTATGAAAAGTATTTAGATGATATGTTAACGCAGCGTAATTTTGTAGATGTGAACTATGCTTTAATTACGTTTAATATTTCAGATGAACATAATGGAGTTGTACCAGGGAATGGACATATTCATCGCCTGCAAGTACCGACTCTTGTCCTACAAGGAGATCGGGATTACGTTGTCCCGCAAGTGGTCGGAGAAGAATTAGCAAAACATCTTCCGAATGCAAAACTAGTCATATTAGAGGATTGTGGGCATTCGCCGTTTATTGACTGTTTAGATGAATTTACTCAGCACGTTACAAATTGGCTGGAAAATAAATAAGCAGAACATATAAAAAGAAGTTAGATAAGATTCGTCTAACTTCTTTTTATATGTTTACACATTATTGTTCAAAAAGTTTATAATGAAGGCTGGTGAACATGTAAAGGGAGAGAGAAGAGGATGTCAATACGATTTACATTTTGGATTATGGTTGGAATTGTTGCAATTTCTGGATTATCACAAGGAATGCTTCTACCGGCGATCGCAATGATTTTTGAGCAAGAAGGGATTCGTTCTAGTATTAATGGTATTCATGCAACTGCGTTATATATTGGGATTTTATTTATTTCACCGTGGCTTGAGAAACCGATGCAGCGTTTTGGAATGAAACCAATTATCGTAATCGGCGGATTTCTCGTTATTATTTCATTATTCTTTTTTACACAAACATTTTCATTTTGGGCATGGTTTATTCTGCGCTTTTTAGTTGGAGTAGGCGATCACATGTTACACGTCGGAACGCAAACATGGATTACGACGACATCTGATCCTGGTAAAATAGGAAGACAAGTCTCTATATATGGAGTCTTTTTTGGGATTGGTTTTGCAGTAGGCCCATACTTAGCTAGCACTGTCCAATATGGGCTTGCAACGCCATTTATCGTATCTACGATTCTTTGTTTAATTGGATGGCTATTATTACTTCCAACCAAAAATGCTTTTCCAGAGCAAGATGACACAGGAAAGAAAAATGAATCATCACTTTCTCGTTATAAACAAGTATTTGTTCTTGCGTGGATTGCACTAATGGGGCCTTTAGCATACGGCGTTTTGGAAGCGATGTTAAATAGTAATTTACCTGTGTATGCACTCCGAAAAGGGTGGTCTGTCGCTGATGTATCCTTCTTATTACCTGCATTCGCAATTGGGGGAATTGTTACGCAAATTCCGCTTGGTATATTAAGTGATAAATATGGAAGAGATCGCATTTTAACATGGACATTCAGCATAAGTGCAATCATTTTCTTACTTGCTGCAGTGTTTGACGGGTATTATTGGATTGTATTTGGGTGTATGCTGTTAGCTGGTATGGTGATTGGATCATGTTTCTCTTTAGGGCTTGGCTTTATGACGGATTTATTACCAAGACACTTACTGCCAGCAGGAAATATATTATCCGGAATTGCCTTTAGTATAGGAAGTATTATGGGACCTGTATTAGGAGGCATATTTATAGAGAAAATACAGTATACAAGCTTTTTTATAGCGGTTATGATAATAATGGTAATTATTGCACTTCTATATATCACATATATGAAAAGCCAATCCGCATCAAGAAAAATGGAAAGTAGGTTAGGGCATGACAAAACAACCTAAAAAGAAAAAATTTGAAGTACAGGATAACGAAACAATTACAGATTGCTTAGCGCGTATGGAAAAAGAAGGGTATGCACCTTCACGCCGCATGGAAGAGCCCATCTTTCATGAAGTGAAGAAAGATGGGAAAACAGTTGTAGAACCGTGCGGAAGAAGAATTGTTTTTGAGGGAAAGTTGAAATAAGGAGAGGGGTCCTTGTACTGAATCTCAAAAGTTAGACTTTAATCGGAGTGAGAAATCACTCCGATTTTTTCTTTTCGCTATGATATAGTTTCGATACGATATCAAGTATGACTCTTGAAAAATTATGAAATCATAGTTCGATCCAGTAACGCTGAACAATCTCGCCAGTATTCGGGGAAATTACTTCATCTTCAAAGATACCCCCAACTTTTTGAATGGTTTTGGCAGAGGCGATATTTGCTTTGTCACAAGTTATTAACACTTTGTCTAATCCTAATTTTTTCGCTTCAAATAAGGAAAGACGAAGCTGCTCAGTAGCGTAACCATTTCGGCGTTCGTCTGGGTGCACGCTATAACCTATATGTCCGCTCTCTATGAGTAATTGTGGCGTTAATCGATGACGGATATTGATGAAACCGACTAGTTTTCCCTTATCAAAGCTCAAAAACTGAGAGGATGGAACTCGATTTAGTGGTAGGTTTTCTCCTTTTTCTTGTATTTTGACTTTATTAAGCCATTCGTCAAAGGAATCAAATTGTTGTAAGGAACAACTACCATATGGCTGTTCCCTTGTACTTAGGAATGCTTGCCGATAAGCCATGATTTGTTTGCTGTGCTGGTGAGTTGGTTTTACTAATTGCATTGTTATCATCTGTCTCCTATATCATATTTTACATTGCACTGTCTTAATTACTTCTCTTAATTCATTCCAGTTTACAACATTTAGAATAAATTGAATAGTGTAATTTCAATGCAAATAAGATGAACAGGATAAAAATTACTATGCGCAATTGTACTTTCAGTGTAGACGAGCGTTCTAAGATTAACAAAAAGATGACTGATTTAGGTATTACTTCAGAGCATTATGAAGCGCTACTAAAAATTGATTTTGGTAAGTATCTTAGAGGAGTAACAGATGCCACATCTGTTGCTATGATAAATCCACATGCCTTATGAATAGTACTCAAGGTGAGGTTATTTTGAATCTATGTACAAGACTTTTTTTCTTAGTAGCTACTCATGATGACTTATTAGAAACAAATATCTAAAATGAATAAGATAGACAGAAGCATTTATTATAGTGATAAGAAATTTGGGATATACGAAGTTGAAGTTGAGCTAATATTTTGTACAGAAAAAAATTAAAGCCATGCTACTTCTTTAGCTAGATTTTCTAGTGTTTGGAAAGTTTATAGCCAATGAGACATAAACGTAGTAGCCTTTGACCTGAAGGATTTGCAAATAAATAATAAGGAGATTTTAAAATGACAATAAATGATAAAATTTTTGGAGAACTTGATTATCAGTATAAATGGGTAGGATACAGAACCATGAAGTTTTTAGGAAAGGATACAGAGATAGCATTATTGGTAGGAGGTACTGAAGATGGGGATTTTGATGAAGGGCAATATGTATCATACAACTCATTAATGTATAATTGGGAACAAATCCAACATAGCATATTACAACCAGTTTTAGATTATTATAAAGAAAAAAGGCATGAGCTTGGTTATGATGTTGCATTTAATGAGGACTACCCATTAATTGAAACAGTTGATCAATTAATAGAACATATAACATTAGTAGGTATTTCGGTTCCGTATGATTTCCTTCGCGATGGACGTGATATAGGAATCTCATTTGATTGTTTGTGGGATGAAGAAAATGGTTTAGGGGTTCGTCTCATAAATGAAAAGGTAGATGAAGTAGGCTATCAAGATGTTGCAATTTAAATATCACTATTTGCTAGGAATACACATAAAAAGGGTGTTTGTTTTGGAGGTTAATAGAAAAAAGCAGGGATAAGTAATAGAAATCTTTACTTTTTATGTTTTAGACCTATAAGGAAACCTCATATTTGAATCAAAAGCTTACTTTATAAAAGGGCTCGATGTAGTATTACAAAAGCTAATGAAGAATGGTGTTGAAGCGGTATTTAATTTGAATAGAGAGAATACGTGTAAATCAGATTGAAGGGCACCTAAACGATTGAAATGGTTTAGGTGTTTTACTTTTGAATAGAAATGAGAGTAAATGAAAGAGGAGTATTGTAAATAGGAGGATGCGTATGAGCAAGAATTTAAATTTAATGAATGATATTTGGTATGGGGATGTGTTAGATGAAAATGAAATTGTCAAAGCAAAGGAATTATTAACACAAGTAACCTCTGAAAAAGATTGTGTGCTATTGATTAATGAGTTGCTAAAAGTTGGTGATTTTTCAGTTAAAAAACTTTTAATAGAGCTGCTTAACTTTACTGATGAAGAGAATGTTTTGAATTTATGTATCAGATTATTTTGTTCTATTGCAACTCATAAAGACTTATTGGAAGTTAATAATTTCAATTTCTTATCTGATGCATCAGAAGATACTGTTTGGACTTTCGCTTCTGGTTCCTTAGATGTCATGTCATATAATGTTATACCTTTTTTATTAGCTTTATTAGAAGAGTGGGAAGATACAAATGTAGGAGAAGTTATTAGAAATTCTCTTGAAATATACCTAAAATACGAGAGACTATTAGGTGAAAACGCTTCGGTTGAAGAAATTGGAGAGCACTATATTAAAGTAAATGAAGAAATAAATCCCAAAGACTATTATTACTTTAGAAAACTTGTTTTTCCAGGGGATTTAGCAAAGGAATTAATTGAGGTAGCTATTATTTCTTTAAATACTGGAAAAGTGTTGGGGATTGATATGTCACCAACATTATTATCAACATGGAGTGGTATAAAGTGTCCAGTAAGCTATAAAGATGTTGTAGATGAAACAAAATATCAAAAAATTATAGCTTATGTTAAAACTTTATCTGATATGGAATGGCAGGCAGGAAGAAAATATTTTTATGGAATGTTAATTGATTAATTTTATCTATTTTGTTGTTAGATCTTGAATAGAAAAGAATGTTTTTATAACTATAAAATTAAAATAAGTGACGTGCATGAGTCAGCACGTCATTTAGGCGGTAAAAAATATATGGGGGTAAACGGTAATGAGGAATGACTTGAAATGGTTGTATCCAGATAAAGAAGTTAGTGAAGAGATTATTCAAAAATTCGCCAAAAGTTTTAAAATTGTATATCCTAATCATTACATTCAGTGTGTAAAAAAATATGGAGGAGCTATTGTCGAACCTTCATCTTTTGATGTGAAAAATAATGAAGAAGGTCGAGTATTCGGTTCACTATGTAGTTTCGATAAAAATGCTACATCCAATATTTATAAAACATATAGTAACTTGAAATCTAGTTTACCTGATCAAATAATTCCTTTTGCAGATGATCCTGCTGGAAATAAAATCTGCTTTGATTATAAGGATCATAAAGATAACCCAATTGTTGTCTTTTGGGATCATGAAGAATGTGAGGATAGGGAGACACTTATCGAAGAAGGATTATCAGCTCAAGAAGCAGATGAGGTTATGAGAGAGAGTATTTATTATATTGCTGATAGTTTTACGAATTTTTTAGATATGCTGTATAAAGAAGAATAAAAGTAAACGTCAAATATTCCCCACCTACTATTTGTAAATAACCCATGAGATAATCTCCTTACATACTTTATATGGAGGTTTTTTTATGAAAAGACACCGATTAAAGAAAGAATGGGAAACTTATATTGAAGACTATAAAAACAGTGGATTATCAAGACGACAATTGAGATGGCTTCTTGATGGATTTTCTTTTCAACAAAAACAAGGGCATCAAGCCGTACATGCGAGATGCATTCTATAAAAATCATATATGTAAAAGGAATTTGGATAATTTTGTCGAATGGATTTATCTATGAAAACAACACTCTCACATTCAAACCAACCCACAATTGAATCACTTCAAGCTCAAGTAGAGGAACTCACGGCAAAAGTGAGATGGTATGAAGAACAATTTCGTCTGAGTCAACAAAAACAGTTTGGTACGTCTAGCGAAAAAACACCTAATAATCAAATCGCTTTAGAACTGTTTAATGAGGCTGAGAAAGAAAGTGATTCTGAAACCCCCGAACCAGCTGTTGAAACGATTACCTATCGTCGCAAAAAAAACGCGGTCATAGGGATGAGTCTGTCCAAAACCTTCCGATTGAAACGGTTGAATATCGTTTACTTGATGAACATATGGACTATAAAGATTTCCAGCACTATATTTCCACGCGACCAGTTCGTAATGCCACCGCCCAATCCTCTCGTCCGTTCTTCTCTGCAGCTTTCTCCCAATCATACGGTACTGAAATTTGTTTGATAATCCACCGTGTTGATTCCTTTTCCAGTACTGCATAATTAGCGAGCGGTGATCCAGATTCCATTTTATGAGAAATCGGCAAGTCATCTTTGTACGCTGGAAGACCTATACTCCCTGGATTTACAACGATTTTCCCATCTGGCAAATATACAACTCTAGGAATATGAGTATGTCCACATACAATTATTTGTTGCTTTATGTTTTGAAGGTGTTTCCAAAGAGTTCCCTGATAAAATTTAAATAGACTAAACTAATAAGAGGATAGTATGTTCAATATAAGAGCATGCTATCCTCTTTCTCGTATATATTAGAATTATTAACATGATATTGAAAATATAGTTTAATATGTTTATAAAGTTATTTAAAATTTGTATTTTGTTTTAATGGTTTCGATTTTTGCAAATAATAATGTTGTTTAATTTTGGAAGCGAATATTAAAGTTTTACTTTGTTATTTCTTTATAGCTTACAACTAAATCTTCGTAATCATATCTAGGGTCTTTATCAACTTTACCATCTTTTGTTTTGACGACTTTTAGTCCACCAAACCATTGTGCTTCGTTGTATGTTTCCTCTCTTACCCATACATTGTGTTCTTTACCGTCTACCCTTACTACTAATGTCGGGTGTGTAAAGATAAAACTCTTCTCTACATGTCTACCTACAATTTCTGCATTTAATGGTGTACCTTCTTCTACCAGTTTACTATTCTGATACCCTTCGATAATAGGTAAAACCACAAATACAATGAATAGTAGTCCAAAGACGATTACTTTCTTCTTTGGACTCCATTTATTCTTTTCTTTCAATTCTTTCTGTTTTGCCTTTTCTTCTTCTCGTTCTTGTGCTAACTCCTGCATAGCTTCTTCGTAGATTGCTAATTCTTCTTCAATTTCAGCTTCGATTCTTGCTAGTTTCTCTAGCTGTTCATCGGTTGCTACCATTTCATATGCGTTTTCTCCAACCATACGCAATTCAATGCCGGTTTCTCTTACTTCTTTTAATTCTTTTTCTGTACAATCAAACTCTCTAAGGACTTCCCCTCGTTTATCTACTAGATTAACGTGAATGTTTTTCTCCTGTTTCTTTCTAAACATTTAAACTACCCCTTTATTTGTTTCCTATCATAGATAATAATACCATTTTTGAAAACATCTATTTTATTTTTGAAATGACTTTATTATTTTTTAACAACTTTATTATTTGTGAACACATAACATATTTTATATGACTAATATGTTATGTCCCTTTATTTATCTATCTTTTTTCAATTTAAGTCTTGATAACATTATTAGCGGTCGTTGCGATAATTGCGGCAATACCTCATTCAAGAGTTCCGTTAAAGATTTCATCTTTTTAAGAGAATGTCGTCAATGCGGTATGAAGAAAATCATATAGTCCTATCCGGGGCTTTTTTCTTTATAAAATAAAAAGAACCCAAATGGATGCTATAGTTTAATTAATCAACTTTAAATGAATACTTTTTTCGAGTAATACGTTTTTGTTTGTTTACTTTTTGTTATTGTATGAGAAATTATTTTCCTTTCCGTTACATTCGTTTAGATATAAATTATCTTTTGCTAATTTAGTTATTCTCCTTTGGGTTGTCTTCTAGCAATTCTAGTAATTCAATGTTTATTTCGTTGCGTGGAGTTAGTATAGTCATATGGACACAACTTAGTTAAGTCCTTACAATGGATTTCAAGGAGGAAGTGTCCGTATGACAAACAAGAAATTTAATGAAGAGTTTAAAAAAATGGTTGTTGAATTATATCATTCGGGACAACCTGTCAAACAGTTAAGTAGCGAGTATGGCGTATCAGAAGTAACCGTTTATAAATGGATTAAAATATATTCTCCTATCACATCAGTTGATGAGGATGAAATGACGCTCGAAGATCTAAAACGAATGAAAAAAGAAATGGTTCGTCTAAAAGAAGAGAATGAAATTTT
>NZ_AXVB01000015.1:62571-100661 GCF_000482345.1 Bacillus sp. UNC437CL72CviS29
AAGACCTATACTCCCTGGATTTACAACGATTTTCCCATCTGGCAAATATACAACTCTAGGAATATGAGTATGTCCACATACAATTATTTGTTGCTCTATGTTTTGAAGGTGTTTCATAATTTCATCTGTAGTCTTCAATACCCCGCCATCTTCTGTCATTTTTTCTAGTAAATATATTTCATCCGAATCTGGTGTTCCATGACAGAAAAAGATGTCTTCCATAATATATTGAGAAGGATGCTCCTTTAGCCAATTTAAATGCTCATTTGTTAATAATCTTTTCACTTCATTTAGAGTGGATGATGAATCTTGCACAGGCTCCCACAACATTCGATCACAGTTACCTCTAACGTGATTCATCTTATGCTCCTTTAAAATCTTGATTGTTCCTACAGGATCTAAAGGACCGTATATACTATCTCCTAAATTAAAAATCAAATCCACATTACGATGTGAGATATCTTTTAACACCGCTTCTAGCGCAAAACTATTTCCATGAATATCTGAAATAATAGCTATTTTTTGTTTCATAAGGGCACCTGCCATTCCAAAATTCTAATCTTTCGAAACTCTATAAATGTCTACACTTAGACTCTGTTTATTTATAAACATCTGCCGCGAGCTGTTTTAAAAGACCTATGTTTATCACTTCAAAGTATCCATTATTCTTTCTTATTACACTTTTATCGCAGAGAGTATTCAATGTTCGTAGTAAGTGCCTATAGCTTGTTCCTAATAATTCCGATGTTTCCGTTAAATTTCCATTAAATATAATTCTTTGTTTAGTATGTGTAGTACATTCTCCTGTCGCAAGAATGTAACTCGCTAATCTATTTTCAAGAGGATACAGTAAATTAATTGTACTATTTTTTGAAAGTCTATTTAACTTATGAGCTAAAGAACCGCAGATACACCTTAAAAAAGTTGCATCACTCAGCAATTGTTCTCTAACTTTTTCTAAAGGTAGACCAATACAATATGAATCCGCTATCACTTGTACATTAGAAGTAATTTTTTGAGAGTGGATTAATTCAACATCCCCTAACATTTGTAAGGTATCATAAAAACATAATAATACAGATTTCCCATTACTTAATGTGTTATAGGCCTTTGCTTTTCCTTCAACAAAGAAATACAGATAGTGAATATCTTCATTCTCCTTACAAATATACTCATTCTTTTTAAAGAGTAATAGTTCCATATATGATTTCATGTCATTGCTGAAAAATGATGCAATTTTATTCTTTTTCACATAATCGTCTAACTTATGAGAATTACATATTTTCTTCATACATCCCCCCCTTTGTAACTCATTATAATTATAAAGAAAATTTCTTTCTTTCACTATGACATATGTCATAGTAGCTCACGATTTAATCGTGATACATTACATGTAAATTTATAAAGGGGGAACATCATTGTATAATTTACTCTCAATTATTATAGGTGCTTTCATCGCCATTATGATTCCTTTAAATGGAATCTTATCTGAAATGACAGGTAACTATACGTCTAGTGTGATGATTCATATCGTTGGATTAGTTGCCATTGTCATTGTTTTGCTTGTTAGCAAGTCCAAATTTCACATGCAAAAAGGGATACCGCTTTACCTCTATAGCGCAGGAGCTATCGGTGTATTTACTGTATTGTTTAGTAATATTAGCTTCTCAGCACTTGGTGTCTCTATTACTATCGCTTTAAGTCTACTTGGGCAATCTGTTTCATCTATTATTATCGATCATTTCGGCTTATTGGGTATGAGGGTTGTGAAATTTGAAAAGAAAAAAATGTTTGGATTACTACTTATTTCTTCGGGAATCGTTGTAATGACTATTTTTTAATGGAGGGTGGAACCATGTTATATGTCTGTATTGCCATTTTAGCTGGAATTTCCATTGTAGTTGCAAGAATTATTAATGCTAACTTAGCAACAAAAATTGGAATTTTCCAAGGGACATTTGTTAATTATATTACGGGACTTTTTTTTTCATTTTTATTTTTAATCTTTAGCAATGAATATCTTCACGTATCAACTCCAACATTGCAATCTATACCATTTGTAGTGTATTTAGGTGGGTTAGTAGGTGTTATTGTAATTGTATTATCAAACTATATTACTCCTAGGATATCTTCTTTCTATTTAACGTTATTGATTTTTGTAGGGCAATTGTTTATGGGAGTTTTGATTGATTTTTTCAACTCGGGAGATGTGTCTATTGGTAAAGTTATTGGTGGTTTTTTAGTATTACTTGGACTTACTTATAATTTACTACTAGATAGGACGTATGAATCTGTGAAAAATAGTCGAGTACATTTCTAGCAACATACTAGAAAAGATGGAACGGAACTTGGAACTTTAAAAGTCAAAAACAAAAAAAATGCTACCTTTTTTAAAGGATAGCATTTCACTTTTACTTTCTTAAAATTCCCTCTAAGTGCTTGAAGTATCAAACGTTTCAATAGAGCCATTCCCCTACTATTTTAACTTCAACACTGCGCTTACCGGGTTATGATCACTGTTTTCAAACTTCAAATCATGCCCTTGTACGCTCACAATCTCCACATTTGGAGACACTAAAAATCCATCGATAATCGTAACGAAGTTCTCATCTTCGACATAGCTCTTCGCATTATCACGAACTGTCCAAACAGTATCATCAACAGCCCACTGGAACCCACCATCAGTGAAATCTTCTGGCAGCTGTACTAACCACTCTGGCCATTCTTCTTTAAACTTCGGATCTTTTAACTGCACATCAGATAATAGCTGATTCCAGTCTCCGCCAAGCACAATATAATCGCCATTTTTGTAATGCTTATTCATATACTCTTTCAAAAACTCAACTTGTTGCTTTCGAATGTTTCCGCCCTTGTCATATGCAGATAAATGAACGTTCACCATTCGTAAATATTTCCCGTTATCAACTGGAACCTTATGCTCAACAATCGCTCGATCTAATTCGAATAATTGACGAAGCCACATTTCTCTTCCAGGAAGCTGATATCTCGTCACTTCTTCTACTTTATATTTTGAGAACGAACCAAGGCCACTGTTCGTATATCCGTGCGGCTTCTTAATTGGCACCGGCACCCACTGCGCATTAAAGTTATAACCAAACGTAGACGCATGATCTTTCAATCCATCTTGAAACGCCTTATACTGATTCACATCAAATGAACGAAGTGACTTCTCATCCATCTCTTGCACTAAAATAAAATCAGAATCTTCATTTTGTAAGAAAGACAGCATATTGCCGACATTCTTTTTTGTTTGCTCTTTACTACTAGAGCGCGAACCCGTTCCTCCGTCTAAGAAGAAATCTTGATCCTTATCTAAACCGCCGTAGCCAATATTAAACGTTGTCGCCTTAAACTCTTCCCCGACTTTAAGAACGCGCTCGTTATTATTTGCCACCTTCAACTTCTCAATATCCTTATGCTTCACATCCGTAATTGCCACATACGTAATAAATG
This sequence comes from Bacillus sp. UNC437CL72CviS29, assembly GCF_000482345.1. NCBI lineage: Bacteria > Bacillati > Bacillota > Bacilli > Caryophanales > Bacillaceae > Bacillus > Bacillus sp. UNC437CL72CviS29. The sequence goes on from NZ_AXVB01000015.1 coordinate 66,046, forward strand.
CCGCGACAGCACCAAATATCGAGCCTGTCCCCCATAATAAACCTTTCACTGCCTTCTTCAAACTCATGACTCCCTTATTCTCTTTTTATAGTTTGCATACATGGTTATTTTAACATGTTCTAAACTAAAGTAACTCTAAAATATACAATACAAGTTGATTTTGGAGTTATTTTTTGTTTCCTTCGCTTTTTTTTCGGCACTCTGCAACTAGACTGTAAATCAATTGACCACGGCAAGACTATATCAATTTTCCCTTTGTTGTTTAAATTGATATGGGATGCGTTTCAAACAAATAACGAAGATGGTGATAAAGACTTAAATTGTTCTCTTTTGCATTTTCAACCACACTATACATGATGGCACTTTCTCTAGTACTTCGCGGTGTATTTGAGAGCATCCAGTTTTTTTATAAAAAAACCTCCACATGTAGTATGTAAAGAGATTCTCTCATGAGTTATTTACAAATAGTAGGTGGGAAATATTTAACTCTTACTTATATATAAAAAAGCTGCCTGTGCTTACAGGCAGCTCCACAGTATTTCCCTAATAAAAATTCAATACTTATATTGTATTAATGTGCGGAGATATTTTGAATCATAAAATTGCTTTACCTACATCTCTTCTGGAGCGCCCATGCCAAGTAAACGTAATCCTTCTTTTAATACAATCGTTACAGTATAAGCAAGTGCAAGTCTACTTTCTTTCTCTTCATTATCTTCTAAAATTCGAACATTTCCATAGTATTTATTAAATGCCTGCGCTACATCTAACAAATATTTCGCAATATGCGAAGGTTCATTTTTAGAAAAAGCTGTTTCAATGACCTCAGGAAATCTATTTAATAATTTTATCGTACTCCAACTATAATCATCGCTTAACTCAAACGACTCTATTTCAAATTCAGCATTTTCTTTTCTTAAAATAGAGCAAGCACGTGCATGTGTATATTGAACATACGGTCCTGTTTCTCCTTCGAATTTCAGCATTTTTTCTAAGGAGAACTCAATATTGTGCATACGTTCATTTTTCAAATCATGGAAAATGACTGCTCCGACACCAACTTGCTTAGCAACCTCCTCTTTTTGCTTTAGGTTTGGATTTTTCTCTTCAATATTTTGCTCTGCAAGCGTAATCGCTTCTTCTAATACTTCCTCTAGTAATACTACTTTCCCCTTACGTGTGGACATCTTTTTACCATCTTTTAAAATGAGTCCAAATGGTACATGAGCCATCCCATCTACCCAGTTATAATCTAATTTCTTTAATACCGTGAAAAATTGTGTAAAGTGCAAACTTTGTTCTGCTCCTACTACATACAGTGCTTTATCAAATGCATATGTGTTTTGACGATATAGTGCTGCTGTTAAATCGCGCGTTGCATAAAGTGTCGCTCCATCTGATTTTTTAATTAAACATGGTGGCATATTTTCTTTTTCTAAATTGACAACTTGCGCACCATCGGATTCTTCTAATAGCCCTTTTTCTTCTAAAATCTCAACAAAATCATCCATTTTATCATTATAAAAAGCTTCTCCTTGGAAGTTCGTAAATTCAACACCAAGCAATTCATAAATACGGGAGAACTCTTTTAAAGATTCATGACGGAACCAGTTCCATAAAAAGACTGCTTCTTCATCACCATCTTCTAATTTCTTAAACCATGCACGCCCTTCTTCTTCTAGCTCTGGCTTCTCTTTGACTTCTTCGTGGAATTGAACATATAATTTGAATAATTCACGAATTGGATCTTCTTTTACAAGTTCTTCACTTCCCCATTTTTTATATGCGGTAATTAATTTCCCGAACTGTGTTCCCCAATCGCCAATATAATTAATTCCTACAACCTCATATCCACACTTTTCAGCGATATGTTTTAAAGAATTCCCGATCATCGTTGAACGTAAATGTCCCATGGAGAACGGTTTCGCGATATTTGGTGAAGAGTAATCGATTACTACTGTTTTTTCTCGCCCAAAATACCCCTGTCCATATTCTTCTTTTTCAACTAAAATCGTTTTTAATACATCACCACTTACTATATGACGGTTGAAAAACACGTTCACATATGGTCCAACTGCCTCCACTTTTGTAAAAAATGAATCATTTAAGTTCTCAGCGATTTCTTTCGCGATAATTGCTGGTGCTTTTTTATATCGTTTGGCGAGCATGAAGCAAGGGAATGCTGCGTCTCCGAATTCATCTTGCTTCGGCGTTTCAATTAGATCTGTAATCTGTTCCAATGATAATTCTGATTCAATTACTTCAAATAAACTTTTTGCAAATTTAATTTTATATTCCATGTTGCTCCCTCCTTATTTTTTAAACACAAAAAACTCGTCTCTAAAAAAGAGACGAGTTATCACCCGTGGTACCACCCTTGTTGTCCACTACGAACCACTTTCCCGTTTATAACGAGGACAGGGGGCCCCGGCTTACTCTACTATTCATTTCAAGCAGCGTCTCCGAAGTGCGCTTCATCCGTTTCTCCGTACTAGGCTCTCACCATCCCTAGCTCGCTTTACTTCTGAACCAGACTACTCTCTTCATCTACGACATAATATATAATTGATTATTGCTTATTATACATCTTTTCAAATAATTAGCAAGGTTCAATTACACCAAAATGAAATTTCGCGCTTTTCCGCTTATATACTAAAAAGTTATGTCTCTCAAATCGTGTACTACGGAAATGATCTTTTAAGACAACACGTTTCCTAGCAACACGCTTTGCCTCTGCAATAGTTTCATCTGTGACATCGTTATACAAAGCAAAGTGTTTTAAGCCACGAATCCCATCTGATTCAATTACAGTTTCTTCAAACATTGGATCCAGATAAACAACATCATAGCTGTTGTCTTCGCAGCGCTTTAAGAAATCAAAATGCTCGTTTGTCTTCACTCTAATTCTACGCATTGCTTTATCGATTTCTGAAATACCTGCACACCACTGCTTTAAACCTTTATTCATTATATAAGCCATGTAACGATTCCCCTCAAGTCCCGTTATAGCCCCTTCTTCTCCTACAACATAGCTTGCAACAATACTATCTGATGCCATACCGAGCGTACAATCTAACACCGTCATTCCTTTTTCTAATTTTGCAGCCTGTACAAATGGATCATGTTCTCCCCGCATTAATCTTTTCACACGAAACATTGCAGAGTTAGGATGGAAAAAGAACGATTCTTCGGTACCTTTTGGATAAATCGCTAATCGATTTTTTCCTACAACGAGTATATCTTGCTTAAACTGCTCATGTAGCTTGGATACAGATATATCATTCCGCATGACAAAAGAGCTTTGTAATTCTTCCGCTACCTCTTTTGCATAAGTTGTCATTTCCTTATTCGTTCGTCCTGCTGTTGTTACAATCATCTTTTCACCTCATATATAAAGAAAAAAGGGAGAATCATTCTCCCCCTTTTAGCAATGCTTTTCAAAAGCCTGTTCTAAATTATTAATGATTTCTTCCATTGTTGCTCCTTCAATTTCATGACGATGAATGAAGTGAACAACTTCTTTTCCTTTTAATAACGCCATAGATGGTGAAGACGGTGGAATATCTCCGAAGTATTCACGCATTGTAGCTGTTGCGTCTTTATCTTGCCCTGCAAATACAGTTACAAGGTGGTCTGGTTGTTTTTCAGAACGTACAACCGCTTGCCCAGCTGATGGACGAGCTAAACCAGCTGCACATCCACAAACAGAGTTTACGACAACTAATGTTGTACCTGTCGCATTTTCCATATATTCTCTTACAGTTTCTTCAGTAGTTAATTCTTCGAATCCCGCACGCACTAACTCTTGGCGCATCGGAATTACCATTTGACGCATGTATTCTTCGTATGCATTTGACATCTTGTAATCTCTCCTTCAACTTTCATTCCAAATTCATCATATCACGCTCTTATAATAGGTGCAAAAGAAAGATAGTAATGCTTTCATTTTTTTGAGGGAATTTCACAATCCCCCACGCGGCAATGGCCAATTGGAACAAGCTTTCTATTATTGGCAATATAATCATACACTTTATTTCCAAATCCAAGTAAAATAGATAACTTAATAAATGGTACTGCAAACCAGTATGATGGTACAGCCTTGGCTAATACATACACACTACCAATACCGTCATACCATTTATTATTTTTTAAAATGTAAAGTCTTTGTCCCATCTTACTTTGTAATGCTAAAGAAAGCTGATACTGTTCCACTACATCTTTATCACGAAAAGAAACAAACTTCACTGCGCCTTTTTTATCAAGCTTCTTCGTACGCTCTGCCACTGCCCTGCACATCGGACACCAACTATCGTAGAAAACGAGCATATGATTATTCTCCTTTGCGAGACTCCGTCATTTGTTTCCAAACCGATCCTTTCGCTTCTTCTCCGCCTTCAATACGTTCTAATGCTAAACGAGCTTGCATTGCTACTTCGAACTCTGGATCATCTTGCGCTATACGTAGCGCTGGAATTGCACTTTCATCACCAAGTTCAAATAAGAACATTGCCGCGCGCCAGCGCACCAATTTACTTGGATCTTTAAGTGCTTTAATCATAACAAACATCGCTGCTGGATCTCCTACATCTGATAAGCAATCGCCCGCAGTACGGCGTACACTTACAGAGCGATCTAGTAAAGCCTTATACAATAATGGCAAGACTTCATCACCTTTTACCATACCTAAGTACGCTGTTGCTAGGCGGCGGATAGATACTTTCTCATCTTCTAGTGCTTTCTTCAATACAGGAATATCTTCTTCTGTAGGATCCATTTGTTCAAGCGCTGCATAACGACTTTTCCAATCAAGATCCGCCATCATTTCCTCTGTTACTTTATATGGTTCACGCTTTGCAATCGTTACTTCTTTAGCACCTGCTTGATCTAATAATTCTTTTACAGTTTTTTCAACGCGCCCCTCTGGATAAGCAGCTATAATTTCTTCCACAACTTCCTTTCCGATTTCTTCAAAATTGCCATAACGTGTACTTTGTTCCACCCATTTACGCTCTTTGACAACATTAGGTGCAGACATTTGTACTTTCATAATCGCTTCTTTAAAACGATCTGGTAAACCCACTCGTTCTTCCGTTGTTCCATCTGTTAATTTCACTTGCATCGGAATTGTAAAGAACATTTGAATGAATACTTTCACTTCGCCAAAATGCGAAAGTTGCTCCCTCTCATCTTCTTCAGTTACTTCTTCTCCAAACATAGCACGAACTTGTTGTAAAAGTACTTTCCAGTCATACTTCGCATTTCTCTCTACTGCTAAAAAGTCAGCAACATGGTATACACCTTTTATACCTTCAATTTTTAAAATTTGCTGTACTTGCTCTGGTGCTTGTTCTACATTCTCATTTGTGTAATTATTACGTGCTCCTGATGGTAACACTTCATTTAAGATGACTTTCATCGTATTCGGACTTGGCGTCGGTTCTATTGCTTTAATCTTCACGTAAATAAACTCTCCTTTATTGCTTGTTCTTAGCTGTATTGTAACATGTTCTATCGCTATACTCCTACTGAGACGCTTGCTTTTATAAATCTCAATTGTATTCTATGTCCCCCTTAAAAGATGTAAATTACTATTCATTGCTGATATGCTTAATATAGAATTTACTTAAATTATATTCTTTAACTTCTCAATCTTTTTTCTGCTTTTTAAAAACTCCTTTTTAAACCTTACACTATTATGTTTTTTATCCAGCTATTCGCATGCAGTAAAAGCCTGGTTGGTGAGGGCTTTCCATCAGTGGGGATGAAGACTCATTGATGGAATTTTCACTTTATTGTTCCTCCAATATTTCAAGTTCATCATCTTCACCATATTAACTCTATTAAAACACTTTCTTTACAGTTCCTATTCTCTTACTATCACATAAGAAACCTTATTTATTTTACTCTTTCAAAATGACATCTTAAAATTAGACAAGCATAAAAAACGACGTTTTTCCTTTTTTATAGTGTTAATAAGAATTCCTCTTGTTTTAGGTATAAACGAGGAACTCTTGTAGATATTGAACATAAAACCTCATCAATTGCTGTACCTAAACATTCTGCCAATGATCTAGCTGTAAGTTGATCCCTTCCCATAACGGTAACTTTTTGTCCTATACCAACATTTTCGACTTTGGTAACATCAATCATAATTTGATCCATACATAAATTCCCACGTATTTTACAACACTGGTCATCTACATGAAAAGAATAACGATTAGCTATTCTTCGATTCATTCCATCTGCATATCCAATTGGGACAGTTGCAATATGCATAGGTTTATCTGCTGTATATTTCCGATTGTATCCAATACTTTCACCCTCCTCAATCCATTTTAGATATGCAATCCTGGTATTCAGGGTCATTACTGGCCTAAGTGGGCAATTTCGTTCTAAATAATCCGGCAATGGGTCATATCCATACAACCCTAGCCCTATCCTAACCATATCAAAATGCGTATCTATAGATCTGATTGTCGCTGCTGTAGCTGCAGCATGAACTAATGGGATATCGTAATGATCTGTAATATTGTGTATCATTTTTAGAAACCGCTCATTTTCTTCTTTTAAATATAAAGCATTGGGATGATCTGCTGATGCAAAATGAGTGAATACTCCCTCTATCTCTATACCCGGTAATTCATTCGCCATTTTTAACAATTCTAAAAGTTCATTTCGATTACGAGATCCACTACGTGCAAGACCTGTATCTACTTTTATATGGACTTTAATATTTACGTTAAATAGTTTTGTCCACTTAGCTAAATCAAGCAATTGTTTTTTATGTGTTATACTAGGTGTTAAATTCCACCTTACAATTTCTTTAGCTTGCTCCGAAAAAAAAGGTGACAAAATAATAATAGGTAAATCAATTCCCTTTCTTCTTAATTCAATTCCTTCATATGGGAAAACAACAGTAAAACCATCAACTCCCTCTTTCATTAAGCAATTTGCAATAGGAACTAGACCATGTCCATATGCATTTGCTTTTACCACCGCAAAAATTTTTGTGTTAGACGAAATATTTTTACGAAACCATTGATAATTATGCGCCAGTGAATCTAAATGTATTTCTGCCCATGTTGCATATGTAGTATCACTCAATTTAGCTCCTCCTTAAATAAATCACGTTATTACCGAGATATAATCCTCGCATACCATAAAAAAACAGCTTTTTTAACAGAATAAGCTGTCTTAACTTAAGTGAATTTTAACCATTAATCATTTGAAATGATCACATATACGTTAGATTACTTCAAAAATCCGTATCCTCCAATCTTATCCTATACTCTTGCTAGAATAAGATTTTTAGTTTATTTTTAGAAGCTCTTTCCAATCAAATTCAAATACTTCAGGGCTTCGTATAATATTGATTGGAATCTTCAAATCCCTTAACTTTCCACATGTAATAACAAATCTTACTACATTTTGTAGAAATAAATCTTTATTACTAATAATCTTTAATATTTCTTGTATTGAAAATATCGGAAACTCAAATGTAATACTAGAAAAAGTTGGGTTATATTCTTCTTTTTTTAACCTTTTAAAGCTAGAATTATTTGTATACATTGTTATGACCGAATTTAACATATTAGTAACATATTCTATTGGGTTATTACACGTATTACTGCTATATAAATAATACATTTTATCATCCATACACATATTAGTTACATACCTGTTTCCGTCTAAGATTTTTTCTGAACAGTAAATATGAGAATTATCGAAAATTCTCTTTAGTAAATTCCCACTCTTAGAAATTTGATGGATCCAAGAACTAACCTGCAGGCTATTTTCATCCACTATTTGAGTTGGAATATTCATTCCTTAAAGCTAAAGTACGATGTGTACCATCCAATATAAGATATTGATTTGAACTGGTTTTCAGTGCAGCTGGTAAATCTATAAGAATTTTCTCATCTGCAATACTATTTTCAATCATAGTTACTCTTTCTTTATCATATTGTTCATAAAAAATCAATTGATTAAAGGGAATCAATTGGACATTCTCTATCATATCTGTATTCCTTCTCTTTTAACTTCACAAATAACTTTTTATAATTTATCCATTTCCCTTCAAGAAGTATAGTTAATGATAAGTGTAAATACCAGTCAAATACATTACAGTATGCAAATCAATTATTAAAATCTTTTCTACTATTTCATTAAATAAAAAAGGATATTTTTAAATATTTTAATAAGAATGTCCTTTTTTAAACAAAGAAACTGTAAATTATACAGTTTCTTTGTTTAAATCAATTATTCATTAATATAAACTTAATACCGTTCCAGCTCCATTCTCTCGGGCTTTCTCATATATTTCATGTGCACATGAGATATCCTCTATTGCCATTCCCATAGGATTTAATAGTATAATTTCTTCATCTGTTGTTCTTCCTGCACACTTACCAGTAATAATATCTCCCAGTTCTGCATGTAGCATATCTTTTGAAAATTTCCCTTCTAATACGAGTTGATTTATTATTTTCTTTTCTCTGTTTGCTTGATCCCAATCATCAACAATCACTTTATCTGCTTTTAAAAATGCATCTTTTTCTATATCCATAATTGAGATGTTACTTACAAAAGTTCCCTTTTGAATCCATTCTGATTTAATATAAGGTTTATCTGCTACCGTGCATGTTACAAGTACTTCAGCTACTTCCACTGCTCTTTGAGCTGAACTATGAATTTGAAACTCTACATTATTAAAACGTTTCTTCATATCCTGAGCCAATACTTGTGCTTTTTCATTATCTAAATCAAACAAATTAATTTGTTTGATACTATTAAACTGTTCTAATAAAGAATTTATATGCATTCTAGAAATCAATCCACAACCCATGATAGAAACTCTTTCAAATCCATTCTTAGCTAGATATTCAGTTGCTACTACTGTCACCGCCGCAGTTCTCATTGAACTAATAACACTACCTTCTAAAATAGCAATTGGAAAATTAGTTTCAGGATCGTTTAAAATAATTAATGCACTTGCTCTTTCCATATTCTTTTTTATAGGATTATCAAACTTACTACCTATCCATTTAATCCCAGAAATATTAGGTTCACCCAAGTATGCTGGCATAGCAATAATTCTATCAGCAATATGCTCTCCTTCTTTATTTGTCTTTAAATATGGTTTTAAAGGTTGACTAAAATTCTTTTTAGAATGTATAGTCAAAGCTTGTTTTATAGCTTTCACATAGATTTCTGATTCATAACCACCTAGGTTAATAATATCCTGTTTGCTAAGGTAAATTAATTCTGGTTTAGTTTCTAATAACATAAATAGCACTCCTTTTAATTGAAAGTTAATTTTTAATTAAATTAAAACAGATTCATTATTACCCTCAGGCAACTGAATTTCATTCTGATTCAGCCAATCGTCTGAAAAAATTGTACTATAATATCGATCGCCTCTATCTGGTAATACAGCTAATACTTTTTTGTCTTTTGGTAATTTTTCTAATAATCTTAAAGCTGCACAAACTGTTGCCCCAGAAGAGCCTCCTACTAAGAGCCCTTCTTTTAAAGCAAGCTGTCTCGTTATAAAAAATCCATCTGCATCATTTACATAGCTCAAATCATCATATAAACTAGTATTTAAATTTCCTGGAACAATTGCATTTCCGATTCCAAGTAGTCTGCGTGTCCCTGGTGCTCCTCCAAATATAACGGAACCTACAGCATCAACAGCCATAATTTTCACAGCTGGATTTAATATTTTCATTTCTTTTGCGACTCCCGTTATCAGACCTGCTGTTCCGACTGGGCATACAATCCAATCTAAGGCATCACCAAAATCCTCATAAATTTCACGAACTAAAGACCGGATGTAAGCCTCAGGATTTTCAGGATTATTATACTGATTCGGCCAGTAAGCACCTTTAATAGATTTTGCTAAGTTTTGTGCTGTAGCTAACCTTGTTTTTAAATAATTTCCATATTCATCAGCCTCATCTACCATATGAATCTGTGCACCAAATGCTTTAATAATGTTTAAATTTACCTTACTTATTTTAGGATCTACTACACAGATCATCTTGTATCCCTTCATTTGCGCTACAATTGAAAGACCTATAGCAAGATTTCCAGAAGATGATTCTACAATTGTTCCCCCTGGTTTTAATTTCCCATGTTTTTCAGCATATTCTATCACTCGTTTTGCTACTCTATCTTTTGAACTTCCACCAGGATTGAAACCTTCTAATTTCACATATAGTTCAGCATCATCATTTTGTACTAAATTATTAATTTTAACTACTGGGGTATTACCTATTAGTGAAAGAACGCTATCATGTATCATAGTCTTTCTCCTTTTCAATTAGAGTTAATATACTAGTACTAGCAATTTAATTGTGAAACCGTAATATAAGAAAGGTGCACATTACTCATTAGTAAGTTCATTTTTTAATAAGTAGCTATTGTCTCCTCAAACACTATATTTCGCATAATAGGACTGGATCAGTATATAATCTAATTGAAGATTCCCATAATTCTAATAATTCTTCCCAATCTTCTTGCACAAAATCCTCTCTAATTAGAAAACTCAATGGAATATTTAAATTTAATATGCGGCCACAATTCAAGGTGAATTTCGTCACACCCGCTGGAAGTAATAAATTTGAATCTACTATTTGTTTTATTTGATATAAATCTAGAGTTGTATAGTTAAAAACTAATCCAGCATCTTGTATTGTTTGATTGCTCATAATTCTATTAAATTCATATTTGTTTGTATAGGAATTAACAACTTCCTTCCAAACATTAACTTTGTTTTCTAAAGTTAGTTGATGCTCCGGTACAATATATAAATATTGCTCCTTTCCCTCATAATATAATGTTGCCATTGGTATATCATTTTGTCGCTCATCACTCAAGCATATCTTCTGGTTAACTTTCAATTCTTCTATTAGTTTTTTTCCATTTAGAATGTGATGTGCCCAAGCATTAATTGATAAATACTCTGCCGTAACCACCTGAACCACCATTCTTTTACAGTTCAATTTTTGTAAAGATAAAGTACGATGAGCACCATCCAGAATTAAATATTTATTGTTATCAAGTTGCAAAGCAATAGGAGGGTTTTTTAATTTTTGTTCACTCTTAATTTTATGACTTAGCTTGTATAACCTTTCTATTTCATATTCTTCGTGTAAAAATACTTGATCTGTTGGCACCACTCTTAATTCAGATAACATGCGTCTTCCTCCCTAAAATTTGAATAACATAAGTTTTATATTTTGCATAACATTATATTCTGAATGCAACACATATTAATACCTACATATTTTTAAAAATAAAATACACATTCAAGAGAATCATACTTATATTTGGAACTTTAAACGATCGTTCTAAATACATCTTCCATACTTTAAAAAATATTTATTTTTTATTCGAGCACATAAAGATAACTGAAATTAAGAAATGAAATATTTCCAAAATACATACGATAAATACCCTTATTTTTTATCTTTTTTTCATCGGATTACATAGAAAAAATAATTAGCAATAAAAAATCCCCGCTATGTTTCATAAGCCACCTAATGTTTTCTCCCACCTGTCGATCTAAATAAGGCACAAAAATCTGCCGTCACTTTCATCTTGAATACAGGAAAGCATTTTTAGTAATAAAACTAAACACTTTTGGGGATTTCTCAAATTCGAATTAATAAGAGTAAGCTTCTTTAACAAAAATATACTAATATATAAATAAATTTTAATATAACTATTATAATTTATTATAAAAATGAATAATTAATGTTCATCCTTTTTTTGATACCTCCAGCAACATTTATAGAGCGGATACTATTCTAAAATAGAAAAGAAATAAGTAATAAAATTTAATACTTTTATTTTTCAACTCCTCAAAAATATGAATTACCAAAAAAATCTTTTTTCTCCATTCACCTCCATGCCTAGATGCTAACGGATACTTCAATTTTTTACAATACTTTGAAATTAATATCTCTTTAGAAATAGTTTTTTAAATTTTCGAAAAACTGTGTGCCAATTACAGAACAAACGGTCGTTTTTGTGATAAATTTAAATTTTAAAAATCTTCTTTACTTTATCGTTATAGCTTTGTTATTCTGTATATAATATATTACCTATAGAAAAGCGAATGAAAGGGAGTATTAAATCATGCCAATTCCTGAAAACTATACTAAACAAGAACGATTTTCTGCAAAAACAATTGTTCTTAATCAGTTGCAAGATTGGATTATTAAAGGTGTTTTGAAGCCTGATGAAAAAATTAATGATAATGATCTTGCCGATGCTTTAGGTGTTAGTAGAACTCCAGTAAGAGAAGCACTTCAAGTTCTTGAACTTTCTGGCCTTGTAGAAATGGTTAGGGGACAGAAAACAAAAATTTCTCCTGTGAAATTGGAAGATGTACCTGTAATTTATGAAACAATAGCCGGTATGCACGTCATTGTAGGTAAACAAGCAATTAACAATATTAAACAAAAAGACATAAAACGACTTAAACGAATAAATGAAAACTTTAAACACGCAATTACTATGAAAGATTCAGAAAAGGCAATGAGCTTAGATTTTGAATTTCACAATATGATAGTTTCGCTAGCTAATAATAAATATATAGAGCCTTTATTAGACAATTTACACCTCCATGCATTACGCCTTGAATACCTTTTCTTCCAAAACTTTGTTCCTGCTGAACATTCCATTAATGAGCATATAGACATTATTACGGCATTAGAAAGTGGTGATCCTATGTTACTAGAACACGCTATGTCAATAAATTGGTTAAGACCAATGAGGGATATCCAAAGAATTCTTTCTGTTATGTGATTTAAAGTTTATTAAACATTTTAATCTAAGTGTGATTTTTCAGAAATACACATTTGTAAAATCCTTTTCAACTATGATGCTACAAAAAAATTTTATATCTAAAAATACTAGCATTATACATATTAATTAAAACTACTAAAATAACATCACCATAAATAATATGAGGTTATTTTAGTAGTTAATCTTAGTACCCTTTATATAAAAAATTCAAAATATTTCAATTCAACTTTTTTGTCATTCGTGATATATTGCATAATATATTCCAATGACTGTAATATTCTAAAAATAATGTGAGGTGCTTCGTTTGAACATTAATAAAAAAAATCGAATTAAAGGGATGATTATGGTTGTGATTGGTGCTAGTCTATGGGGGCTATCAGGAACTGTTGCACAACAACTTTTTCAAAAAGAAGGAATTTCAACTGAATGGTTGGTTACAATTCGTCTTCTGCTATCAGGAATAACCCTTATAACCATTTCAATATTTGGTCAAAATAAAAGAGAAATTCTAGGTATTTGGAAAAACAAAACTGAAGCAATAAAACTGGTGATTTTTGGAACAATAGGCATGTTAGGTGTACAATACACATACTTTGCATCTATAAATGAAGGGAATGCTGCTGTAGCAACCATTTTGCAGTATTTAGCACCTCTTTTTATTACTATCTATCTCATTATGAAGTATAAATCGTTGCCTACTAAAGGCGAGGTCTTAGCCATAACTTTAGCTATCCTTGGTACTTTTTTATTACTAACCAATGGATCAATTAATAACTTAACTGTATCTATCCCAGCTATTATATGGGGTGTATTATCTGGGCTATCTTTAGCATTCTATACCCTTTATTCAAAGGGGCTATTGGAAAATTGGTCCTCTGCAGTATTAGTCGGTTGGGGGATGATTATTGGGGGATTGGGAGTAACTATATTACAGTTTGCTACAAAAAGAGAGGTAGTTTTTTTAGCAAACATCCCAAATTTAGATGTTTATACATTGTTGTCAATCGCATTTGTAGTAATATTCGGAACATTAATCTCGTTCTATCTATTTTTAGATAGTATAAGATACATTTCTCCTAAGGAAACTACTTTACTGGGATGTACAGAACCTCTTGCCTCTATTCTTTCATCTGTAATAATTTTGCATATTCCTTTCTTATTTTTTCAAATAATTGGAGCAATATGTATTATTGTAGTCGTCATTGTGCTCAGTAAAAAACCTGCAGAAACAGAAAGTGATCTTGCAATATCTAATGATGAAAATTATACTATTAATTCTAGATAAATAAGAAGAATAACTATTTCCTCATCTTAAAATTAATAAAAACAGTTTCCAAACTATATAAAATCTATTATTTTTCAAATTGATATATATATAAGAATTATTGATTATGCCTGTAATACTTAATTCTGTATAAGTCATGTCTGTGGCCATACTTCTTCAATTCAAAGCTCTAATTACAAGTTCTATTTTATTAATAAGCAAAAAAACTGGCTTTAAACAGCAAAACTTTAGTTATAAGAAACGAAAAACCATTTAGTGATATATCTCTTATCGTTCAGCCCCATGTTAATTTACTTTCAGAGACTATATAGTCTCTGAAACAGTCAGACATTCAAAACGGCAACTAAGACTTTCCTTATCTGAAGATGAGAACACTCTATTCTACTAAGATTCCTTGAAGATGGAGTGCTCTCGCCTATTTTTAATAAAATAAAAACTCTTATTAGTAACATTTTTTATTCCCACAAACTGAAATCTCTACAAATAACAGGATAAAATATTTTTTCTTTTTGGTACACAAAACCAGATTTACTGTAGGGCGCTCTTCCTCTTCAAAAACTTAATTCTTTCAATCACAACTTCTGTGTTATACACCCTCTTTCCCTATTCATTCTCATAATTACTCGTATGAATACGACCTGTAATTCCAACAACTGAACACTCGAACAATACTGGGACACGTTTCAGTAGATTTTTTGAACCAATATCTTTTGACCTACAGTAAATGAACTGAAAAGTATTCAAAAACTACAAGAAAGTTTGCATTCTATTATCGAGCAAGCAAAGCAGACGGAGAAACTAAAAAGCAACTGGAATACAAGTACCATTACTTCCACAATTATGAGTGTCTATTTTTATACACTCATGTCTCAATCGTTATCACATCCGAAGGAAACTGATATTAAAGATATGCTTAACAAGCAATTGGATGTCGTATGGGAAGGAATTAATAAAAAATAATATATATCTGGTGATTTTACCCTGATATAAAATTTACATTTATGTTCTAAATGATCAGCATAAGTAAAAAGAACTGTATTATAAATGCAGTTCTTTTTACTTATATTTTCTTGTTTTACTGTGATGCGCCCTCTCTCTTCCGCTCCAAAAATGTAATCCTTTCAATCACAACTTCTGTTTTATACAGCCTCTTTCCCTGCTCATTATCATAGTTACTCGTATGAATCCGCCCTGTAATCCCAACTAGCGAACCTTTTTGGCAATACTCTGATACATTTTCAGCCGATTTTCTCCAGACAACGCAGTAAATGTAATCTGCTTGCTGCTCTCCTAGGCTATTTCGAAACCCTCTATTTACCGCAACGCATATACGTGCATAAGCAATCCCTTGCTTTGTGTAGTATAGTTCTGGATCTTTTGTCAATCTTCCAATTAATACAACTCGATTCATCATATTGATACCACCTCACATTTTTTTCTTTATTGTAGAAAAAAATAGAAGTTAGGTAAAAAATGTAAAATGATATATTTCTAAAAGGAAAAATCCACTTTGAATCTAATAAAATAAAAAAAAGAAATTCTGCATGTTTCAATCATGCAAAATTTCTTAAAATGTTTACACTTAATTTTTTTCACTTATACCTCGCTACAAGATATGTAATTTCCTCCTTGAGCCATCCGTATGTCACTTGATACAGTATTTTTTCCAGATAAAAAATATTTGGTTTAACTTTACTTTCACATTTAAGTTTTTTCTTAGATGCAGCAGATAGATAAGTCAAAGCGTCATCTCATTCAATAAAAAAGCTCTTTCCTAGTAGTTTATTAATAGTCCCTTCTTTCATCATAATCTCTTCCCTCTGCTATAAGTTAATAATTCTTATCACTCTCACCATCCATATTACACCATATAAAACAAATTATTCTTGATTTTAAAATATCAATTTTGAATTTAAGAAACACAAAAAGAAACCCTGCATGTTTGAAACATACAGGGTTTCTTTCAATTAGTCATTTTTCGCAAAGTAAGAAACGAAACGAAGAATTTCTAAGTACAACCATACTAATGTCATCATTAGTCCCATCGCACTGTACCACTCCATATATTTTGGAGCTCCACTACGTGCGCCATTTTCGATTAAATCGAAGTCTAGTAATAAATTTAATGCAGCTACTATAATCACAACTGCACTGATGATGATACCAATTGTTCCACCTTGGTGAATATATGGAACAGTAACACCAAACATATTTAATAGAAAAACAATTAAATACATAATCAAAATCCCAAACGTTGCAGCCATCACACCTGTACGGAATTTATCTGTAACCTTCACTGCACGAGTTGCATATAAAACTAACATTGCAAATAAAATTGAAATTGTTAGTAATACAGCATTTAAGATAATAGAATTGTCAAAACGAATCGCATATACCGCTGAAATACTCCCTAGGACAATCCCTTCAACAGCTGCATAAATAGGTGCTGTAATAGGCGCCATTTTGGGGAAGAAGATAGCCGCAAATGCGATAATTGCAGCCACAATTAATGCTCCAATTAAAACAGGCATTTGCATTTTCCCAGTATACATCTGTATGTATGAATAGACAGACGTTGCAAGAAGCAAAACAAGCATAATAAATGTTTTGCCTACAGCTCCACCAATTGTCATCGCAGACGCACTTGCTCCTTGTTTACGAAAGGCTTCTTTTTTCAACATTGGATTAGATGTTCTCATTTTTTCCCTCCTAAAATAAGTTCTACTCATAGTGTAAAGTTTTTCTCTTTACATTTCAATATATGCAGCTTGTTTTTATTTTAAACCTTCAACGATGTCAGATAGTTCGCT
Source organism: Bacillus sp. UNC437CL72CviS29 (assembly GCF_000482345.1). NCBI lineage: Bacteria > Bacillati > Bacillota > Bacilli > Caryophanales > Bacillaceae > Bacillus > Bacillus sp. UNC437CL72CviS29. Next base: position 82,957 of record NZ_AXVB01000015.1, read on the forward strand.
CCAACGTTCCATCGCTTTTTCTAGCTCTTCTTCTGTTTGCTGCTGCGCTTCAGAAAGCTCTTGTGCCTTTGTGAAATCAGAACCCACATTTGCAAGTTCTTCTCCAATCGTTTCAAGCTTCTCTTCAAGCCCCGCAATCGTATCTTCAATCGTTTCCCATTCACGTTGTTCGTGATATGAAAGTTTACGCTTACGTTGTTGCTTTGGAGCCTCTTCCACTTTCTTTTCTTTCTGTACTTCTACTTTTTCTAATAATTCTTGTGCCTTTTGTATATCCAGGTAATCACTATAGGTTCCTAGGAATTCACGAACTTCTCCGCCACCAGTAAAGATAAATAATTCATCTACTACTTTATCTAAGAAATAGCGATCATGCGATACAGTAAGAACGACACCTGGGAAATCTTCTAAATAGTCTTCTAGTACTGTTAACGTTTGTGTATCTAGATCGTTGGTCGGCTCATCTAATAGAAGTACATTTGGCTCTCCCATTAAAAGACGTAATAAATATAGACGTCTTCTTTCACCACCTGATAGTTTACCAAGTGGTGTCCCATGTGAATGCGGTGGGAATAAGAAACGCTCAAGCATTTGGGATACTCCAATGACTTTACCATCCGTTGTATGAATGACTTCTGCAATTTCTTTAATATATTCAATCATCCGTTGATTTAAATTCATCTCTTCATTTTCTTGCGTATAATAAGCAACTTTCACAGTTTGTCCAACTTCAATTTCACCACTGTCAGGTGATAATTTGCCTGCAAGCATATTTAATAAAGATGATTTCCCGCTACCATTAGCCCCAATAATACCAATTCGATCGCCTGGTTTCACAATATGATTAAAGTTATGAAGGACCGTTTTATCACCAAACTTTTTCGTCACATCTTTTAATTCGAGCACTTTCTTTCCTAATCGGCTCCCGCTGAGTGAAATATCCACAGATTGCTTCGCTGCTGGACCTTCTTGTTCTTTCAACTCTTCGAAGCGCTGAATACGTGCTTTTTGTTTTGTAGAACGAGCTTTCGCACCACGACGAATCCAAGCAAGTTCGCGGCGATATAAGTTTTGACGCTTTGATTCTTGCGCTAATTCTTGCTCTTCACGAAGTGCCTTTGCTTCTAAAAATGTACTGTAGTTTCCTTCATAGCTATACAGCTTGCCGCCATCTAGTTCAAAAATACGATTGGTAACACGATCTAAGAAATAACGATCATGTGTTACAAGTAAAACTGCTCCTGTATAACGTGCTAAGTACTCTTCTAGCCATTCTACCGTTTCATGATCAAGATGGTTGGTTGGCTCATCTAATATTAACAAATCCGGTGTTTCAATAAAGCACTGCGCCATTGCAATGCGTTTCTTTTGCCCACCAGATAAGTTCCCCACAGTTGCTGTGAAATCTGTAATACCTAGCTTCGTTAAAAGTGATTTTGCATTCGCATTTGCTTCCCATGCATTCATCGCATCCATACGTTGCTGCACTGCAAATAATTGTTCTTGCACTTTTTCATTACTTGGGTCTTTTTCTATGTTTAATAAGGCTTGTTCGTATTCACGAAGAAGGCGAATTAACGGTGTATCACCGTGGAACACTTGTTCAAGCACTGTTAAATTCTCATTAAAATCCGGTTGCTGTGATAAATAGCTAATTGTATAACCACGTGTATGCGTCATATCACCTGTATCAGGAATCTCTATGCCTGCAATAATTTTTAATAATGTAGATTTCCCTGTACCGTTTACACCAATAATCCCTGCACGTTGTCCCTCTGCAATACTAAATGATAATCCATCAAATAATGGTTTATCCCCATATGATTTTGATACGTTTTCTACTGTTAGCATTTTCATATTTGTGCATTCCACTCTTTCATAAATTGTTCGATAAACTCTTCCATATAGCGATGACGAACTTCAGCCTCTTTTTTTGCAGCTTCTGTATTCATTAAATCTTTCAACTTCAAAAGCTTTTCATAGAAATGATTTAACGATGGATCATTATTTTTTCGATACTCTTCTTTCGTCATTCCTTCACGGGGTGGAATATTTGGGTCATACATTAAACGACCTTTCGCACCGCCATAAGCAAACGTACGGGCAATACCAATTGCACCAAGTGCATCTAGTCGGTCCGCATCTTGAACAACCTTTCCTTCCAATGTTTCTACATTACCCCCATGTCCGCCTTTATATGACATATTCGCAATAATATGAATGATCTGCTTCTTTTCTTCTTCAGTAACATCCAATCCTTCTAGCCAATCAGAAACTTTTTTCATACCAGCTTCTTCACTTTCATTTAACTTCTCATCTGCTACATCGTGAAGTAAAGCTGCCATCTCAATTACAAAACGATCTCCACCTTCTTTTTCAGACAAAGAAATCGCTAATTTATGTACACGCTCAATGTGATACCAATCATGTCCACTGGCATCTGTTTCTAAAATATTCTTTACAAAAGCAACTGTTTTTTGTATTTGTTCTTGTTTTTTCATTTATCTTCACCCAATTTCTTATTGTAACACGCTCTCATTTTTTCATCACATATTTTCTTGTCCGCCCATAGACTGTTTTGTACGTACGATCATGAAGGAGGAAATAAAAATGTTCTATAATAATCAACAACCTTATCCAGGGCAACCATACTATCCTCAAGATCAAGAACAACAATCTCAAGAGCAACAGTTTGAAAACCGGGAGCAAGAAGTACAAGAACAAGAATTTCAATATCAACAGAATTCATACTTAACTCAACAACCTTATGAAACTCAGTACCAGCAAAATTCATACGTAACTCAACAACCTCATGAAACTCAGTACCAGCAAAATCCATACGTAACTCAGCAACCTCATGAAACTCAGTACCAGCAGCATCCATACGTAACTCAGCAACCTCATGAAACTCAGTACCAGCAGCATCCATATGTAGCTCAACAACCTCTATATCAGCAACCACAAATGTATCAATCATACCAGGATCCACGTGTTTCACCACCAACACCATCATTAGACCCAGCACAAATACAAATCTTACCACCGGGGCCGCCTACACCTTCAATTCCAGCTGAACCTACACAACAACAAATTCAACAAGTTGTTGGTACACAATTTTTATCATTAAAGAAACCTGTGTTGGACTTCGTAAAACCATGGGTAGAGTACGGAATGAATGAGGCAAAACACACATCCGCAGAACATGCTATGACAGAAGTTGCTGCGATTATGTTCTTGGTTGGAAAAGGATTCAATCCGACAATTGCTCATTATATCGTTGAATCTTGGGAGAAAAATGAACAGTTTTAAGATTATTCATTTGGTATAATATAAAAAATACAAAAGAGCCGTGAATGCCTATTAAACAAACATTTATAGCTCTTTTTATTTGTTATATTATATTTTAATATTAAAATGAATTTCATATTTTTTCACGCGTTTTTATATCATTTGGGAGCAAAATGGGAGCAAAAAATTGAAGTAGACGAGTATTTCGGAAATGATATCCCAGATGATTATATTGCCTTACTTCACCTTTCTTTTGATGTAAAACTACAAAAGAAATGATTAGCATGTAGAAGAATTAATGATCTTCCAGGAAACCCCATACCATCAAGAAGGTAATAATATAGCAAAAGCAAACCTTGAAAGATCTGGAGATAAAATGATTTTCAAGTCCAATTGGTCTGCTCCTACCCTAAATTAACGAAAAAGCCCGTCTCACTCGAGGGGGACTTTCACTTTATCAGCTAAATTCTCTTTTATATTTCCTTTTACATACTTATACATTTCTACCTCTTGATTTGTTGCCTTTCTTCTGTATAAACCAATGTCATCAACCTCAATCTATACCCAACTCTTTAAATCCCCCAAAAAACCCCTCTTGAGTTGCTCCGATGTAATTGCACCTATTTTAGTAACTATCTCTTCATTCATCAAACTATACTGCCTCTCATCTTCTAATAAAAATACCGGCTCACCAAAAATTGAATCCTTGCGGAATAAAAATGTGTATTCTTTTGGTTCTGCTGGTACTTTGATGATACATGAAACAGATTCGTTAACATCGGAAATTTGCATTTCCATCGCTTACATCTCCTATTAACTATAAGGTATAGATCCATCAACAGGCGATAAACTTTCATGGTTGGATCGAGTGTCAGCTGGTGGAATGATGGTTCTGGGTGTTACACTAGTTGGGAAGCTTGCTAAAATGGTGAAAGGTGTGAAAATGACTGCAGATGCAGCCCAAGCTGCTAAAGCCACTGAAAATTATAAGGATCATCTTGAGAGACAAGATAAATTATTAACTAATAATGGTGCATATCGGAAAGCAAGACGAGCCGCTGGAATTCCTAACTCTACTCCGCGCAAAAACCCTGTTCAAGTATTTGATGGGACTACTGAACATAGATGGGTAGAGGAGTACACTAATTTTAAAGGTGAAAAAGTGTATATTATTGAGCACAGAAAAGATGAAATGGGCAGGGGATCTCATTTCCACACTGCTGATGATGAAAAAGGAAGCCCATTTGAAAAAGGAACATATAGACAGCATCCTGGACATTATCCTGAAGATATTGAGGGTTACAAGAAAAAAGGTAAAAAATAAAAACTAAAGGTGTGAAAAGTTTTGAGTAATGTGGATAAAAATCGAATGGAAATTCTTAAAAGAAAAGTTAAAAGAAACGCTAATAGAAAAGAACTTATAAACGAACTTTCTAATATTGTTACAATTTCTATGGAATCATTTATGGATGCAGAATCTAATGATTTATTTTGTAAAGAATTATATAGTAAGCTAGAAAAAAATTCAGACATAAAAATTTTTGGTGACACAGATTATAAAGAAAATAGAAAATTATCAATAGCGCTGTTAAAAGAAACAATTAAAACCATTAAATTTCCAGTTAATCAAGGGAGACTATTTTTCTCTAGAGGGGGTAAAATTGAAGCAGTTAAGCTAAACATCACTGAAGTATTTAATAATTTAGAAGAGTTATCAGCTATATCAAGATTTCTAACTGGGTATGCAGATTTTGTATTAGTTGGTGACGATTTAGAATTCGGAGTATGTATTGAGACTACAGAATATCATTACGAATTTAGCATGTGGGGAATAACAACAGTTTAAAATACGAAAGTAAATAAGACCGCCTCTATTAAGAGTGGTCTTATTTGTCAATTCATATATACCAATGCATTATTAGCTGTAATATAGAAAGTTTTCCCTCGACTATTGTGTACTTTGTATTGTGGTGATCCATTGACAGTTACCTTTGCATCGATAGTAAATCCTAATCCTGCATCAACTGTGCCAGCTACATCTTTATCCTGCCAAGATGGAGAATCATAGAAACGTAGGTTGTCCACCCTGGACACAACACGTTTACCTACCGATGAATCAACTGTGCTTTTCTTATCGAATTTCACATAAGAAGAATCGTATTTAATCCATTGCTCTCCACCAAGGTTTAACCATCCGTCTTTTTCAGCCCACACAACATATGATTCTGGTTTGTTTAACTGACGAATTTTAGAGTAGCTTGCAACTGGTCCTTTACGTAAATTTACGTTGTAACCATTAATGTATGCAACTCCATCTGTTACTGCTGTTGGTACTTCTTCTGGTTTTGATGGTTTTTCTGGTACAGATACTTCATAGAATCATTGTATGCACGTTTCACATCAGCACGGAATTGTGCCTCTGATACACAATAATCAAGCGGATCTTCATGGTCTGTGCCGCCAAGATACTTCGTTACATCATAGTGAGTCCATAATCCTTTTTCGACTGAAAGTTTATTATCTTTCAAAATTTTAGCAAGTAACTTCACGTATTTATCATAGCTGCGTTTAAATTTCTCATAGTCTTTTGTTTCGCATAGTTCTACATGTACAAAACGTTTATTTGCATCTGGACCTGCACCATAAGCAATGTATTTTGTATCAGCATTTACTTGTTCACGTATACTCTTCCACTCACCGCTGTCATAGAACTTACGCTTCTGTTGTTTTGTTTCATTGGTATCCACTGCTTTGTTTCCTTTTAAGAAATCATCAATCAGTTTATTAATTAAACTAACTGTAGTTTCTTTCTTCACTTTCGGTGTTTTGTTCTCATATAATCCATCAAGCACTTTAATTAATGGTAGTAACTTTTCTAACTCCACATATTCTTCAAGTTCTTCCTCATCAATAGCATGAAGAATTGTAGCAATAACAATTACCTTCTCAACTTTAGTTAGTTCCATTTCTTTTTTGTTCAACACTCGTTCCACATCACAGGAACAAATGTCCGTGCTCTTCTTATAATAGTTATTAAGCATGAATTGCAACCGATCTATTTGTTTTTCTGTTAACAACTTACCGTTACATTCCATCTATCCTCACCCTCAATCATCTTCTCACGATATTGGATATCAAGAAAATAGCAGAGACATCCATACCGAATTGTTTATTGTTAGCATTAAAAGCAGTAGTCTCACTATCTAACATTTGATACTTATGCTCACACATTACTCTCACTCCCTTATTAATCTAATTCCTTTACTTCCTTTGCTTTAATGAATTGAATCATAATCACTAAGCAAAGTATGAATCCAGCAATAAACCATCCACATTGCTCCATTCCATCACTTCCTTCGCAAAATAAAATAAGACGCTAAACCTATAAAGGTAGCGCCTAGGATAATTGCTATAAACTTAATCAAACTCATTTATCCTCACATTATTTATTTCTCTGTTTCCATACCCCATTCTCTTTACGATAAGTGTTCTTACCATTCATAAAGTCAGCTGTATTGCCAGGAATGCTATATTTCTTATTCTTTTTCTTAGTCTTCTTCTTCAACCGCTTCTCTTCTTGAACAGCTTGTAAATCCGCCTTCCATCGCTTTAACAAAACCTTTTCTTTTCGCATCGAATTTATACCCCTTAGTTTAAATTACCCACTAAAGGTAAAAATTCTATTTTTTAACATAAATATCCTTTTATTTGAATATAAAATGTTTTTGCACTCCTATTCAAATGTCAATTTTGTTCAATAAAAAGAGCATCCGCGTTAGCAGATGCTAAAATTTGTGAAAGGAGTCAATAGGATAGGATAAGCGATTGAGCTTGTCCTACACTATAATATATGCTTGTCCTTCTCAAAATGTGAAAGAGAGCACTTCCCTTCCTTAAGTAAGTGCCCTCCACAGACATGGGGTAACATGTCAGAAACCTTTCTATACATTGTATAGTTATATACTTGTTCACATTCCTCATTATTATATAATTTCTATATAGCAAAGAAGAAAGCACCCGTTTTGGATGCTGTCAATTATTATCATTATAGTTACGTTCCAATATAATGTTTAATTCTCTTTCTGATTCCTCATTTTTTGGATGTCGATAATACTCTAATTTATATTTCTTTACATCATAATTAAAGAGGCCAATCTTAATACTTTTAGTTTCTTTCAAAACAGCCATTAAACTAGCTACATCCTCATTCTTCGCATCAAGAATCATTTCTCCAGATTTATTCCTAAAAAATACCCTCATACGATCATCCCCTTTCCCCTATCTATTCGACAGAAAAGAAGAATATCCTACATAATAAAAAGCACTCCATAAGGAATGCTTTTTATTATAAGTTTTCATATTTAGTTAGTTCTGTTTCAAACTGATTAATTGTATTTTGATATTGTTTTTTTATCGAATCCGTGAATGTCAATACTGAAAGAAGATTCTCCATGATTTGTGTAAATTCAACTTCTCGAAGTAACTTATCGTAACTAATATAAGAGCAACCATGCACCAGTTGCCCTTTCGTCAAAATCCTATGTTATTACTATAAATACGGTAAATGAAGTTTTACTTTTAAAAAGTAGAAATCTGCCATTCACTAGAATAACAGTTTCCCAAAATAAACAAGTCGTGTTTGTATATCTATCGCATATTTCATTTAGTTTGGTTAAGGTGTTTTCACGCCTCTTTCATCTAACAACCGCGACAGACACTCTTGGTCGACTTATCAGACCGTCCTCATTCCATCTACCTAGAATGTTGTTAGCTGAAAGAGAGCAAAAGCTCTTCTTCACTTTCAACGTATGTCATGCAAACTATTGTGAATATCATGAACCGGCAATCCATTCAATCCACCAACCATCACCATTTGTCATGACGATCTATTATAAAGGTAGGCGTGAGTCGTGTTTTCCACCATGCCCACAATACAAATATATCACCTTATTTCCAAAATGAGCGGCACATTTCCGGCCAAAAATCGGTCACGACTCTGCCACTTTATTTTAATTCGCTAATAACCTTTATTTCCCTAGACAAGCCCACTGCAACAGCCATAAAGAATAAATTAGATTTCTATTAAGGCATTACGCTTGATCTGATTGTTGAACATGTAATGGAGGCGGTATAATCCAACCTTTTTTCTTATTCAGACGAAGCAATATAGCTCCAGCTTGTGCTTTTTTCATATGGAATTGACCAAACATCATTCCTACATCTTCTCGAAGTGATTGTCCCATAGCTTGGCTACATGCTACCAAACCTGCTGCAAGACCTGCAGAAACCGTTGCCGCAATTTCTGCGTCATTTATACGAGCGCCAGGTGGAATAGTTTCAATAGATGCAACTGGTCTTTCTGGAGGTGCTGGCGGTAATGCAACACCATTTAATTTTAATAAATTTTTTAATTCTTCAACTTCTGATTGGATATCATTCTCTACGAGATTTTCTAAAAATTTCTTTAAATCCTCGTCTCCTGTGTGGTTAATAAGAACTTGATATCCAGCAATTGCACCTTGTGCCGCTGCAAGATAACTCCAAATCCCAAAGACTTCACCGTAGTGCATTGGTTCATTTTGTGGATTTCCACCTAAAACACCCATTAAAATATTCCTCCTTAAAGAAATTAATCTTTTAACAACAATGCTTACTATAGAAAAAATTTTCCCAACCATGTTCCAGATTAAAAAAATAAGTTCTTATAACTCATAAGGAACACCTTACCCAAATATAGTAATTACACCCTATAGAATGTACTGTTTCAAAAAATTTATTCTGATAAATAGCACATATATTTTTATTAACATAATCCATTATTATCAGTACTTTTAATAATTAGAAATTAAAGATGGTCATCATAATTTCAACTCAAATGGACTTATATATTCTTAAACGAATATTACCTAAAGGAACTGGAGATATTACTAAACACGAAAGGAGGGAAAACTATGAAGAAAAAATTGTCATCTATTTTAAGTGCTCTATTACTAACTATTATGTTTTTTGGTACAAGTGTCCACGCTGAATACGATGGGAATAATATGAATAGAGTTAACAATAATGATATTACAACTCGAGTTAATGACAATAACATGAATAGAGTTAATTATGATACTAGAACTCGAAATGTGAATACAACAAATGATTTAAATAATGATCGTGATGATAATAATAATTGGGCGTGGCTTGGTTTATTAGGACTATTAGGTTTATTCGGTCTTAGAAAAAAAGAAAAAGAACCTGAAAGACGTTAATATAGAACATCGCATTTAACTTTAAAAGATACTTATTTATCAAAAGAATGCAAAACGAATAAACTATGAATCGCCTTTTATAAGGCGATTTTTTATTTTTTCAAAATCTATAATAATTATATAAAGACGGATACCATTAATCGGAAACAATCAATTTCTTAACTTGATGGTAATAATGGAGCGGTACGTCCATTTGACGAACTACGCTTCTTTTTTATGCCGTTGCTTCACTTACCCATATCTTATATTTTGTGTAACTGCCCCTATTGCTGAATCCCTTGATATTCATAGCTTCATAACACTTTCCTTTTTGAGTTACACAACACAATAAAAATGAGTAACTGTATAGAATTAAAAAGAAAAAAGCAATGATTAGATTTTAAACCTAGTCATTGCTTTATCCATTGCATCTTGATTTACTCCTATATATCGTAATGTTACTCGTTGACTCGAATGATTGAATATCTCCATTAGCAATGGCTATATTCTTTGTCTGCATATACATATGATATCCGAACGTCTTACGTAGTGTATGTGTTCCAATCTCATCTAATCCAAACTCTGCTGCTGTGGTGCTTAGTATTTTATAAGCCATACTTCTCCCTATTGGTCTATTCTTTCCTTGCCTACTCTTAATTAGATACTCATGATCTTCCATATCTTCAATGTACCACTTTAACTCTCTTCTTAATACTGCAGTAATTTGAATACGTTTCTGTTTACCCGTCTTCATTTCACGCATTGAGATATGACTTACCTTTAAATCTCCAACCTTCAGCTTTAGAATGTCACTAATACGTAGACCTGTATTGATTCCCATTACAAACAACATATAATTCCGTTCACTCTTTTCCCTTAAATGCTCTTTAATTTGTTGTATTTGCTCTGGATCTCGAATAGGTTGTACAAAATTCACAGATCATCCCCTCCATAATGATTTTCTACCTCATATACTTCTAATCTCAAAGCAAAAGCTAAATTATAAAAAGCTCTGGACTTCCAACGACGATAAGTACGTTCAGCCATTACAATCTCGTTATAAATCATATAATCACATACGTCTTCTTCTAAATAACGCTTATTAATGATGTCCCTCTGAATTCTCCCTGCACGTCCATTACCCAAACGGCTTAAAAATTTATCAATGCGGAATGACATATTTTTAAGGTATTGTTCACGCTCACTGCGCTTTATATTTTCTAAAGCTACATCTTCTAAAAGATTTCCTACTACATTTGTAGAACCATGATATCTCACTTCATACGAAGGAGTGACTTTCATTTCTTCTCGAACCATTCCGAACTGTCTATAAATACGTACTTCTTCAAGAAGACTTTCTAATTTTTCCTGTGTTGCTGCGCGATCAATTTTAAATAAAAAGGTTAATTGCGTCATATATAAAACACTGCTTGTCTATTTTTCTAATGAAATATAAAAAAGCGGACACCAAACTACAGAGCAATATCGCTAATGCTCTTAATAGTTCAGTGTCCGCTGGTTCTTCCAGTAGGACTAATAATTCAATTGTGTTTATTATACCATTTTCTTCTTTAGTAATTTGTAAAAGGATTATTTTGTTGACTTTTCATCGTATTCATGGATACAAGCATCACACATTTCTGATACTTCATCTATCCAATCCGTTTCTTCCAAACAATTACTGCAGCGTTTCATTTCCCTCTACCTCCCTGTATAAATCTCAATATTCCGCATATAATGTATACAGGCTATACGCCATAACTTATTTAGCTGAACCTCTATCAGTAGTTCCTTGACTTAAACAGTTAGCTTTTGCTAGCTGCTCTTTTTCTGCCAACTAACTTCAGATAATCAATATGAGCAATTCTTTCATTCTTATCTTTATAAAGGGAAATCCACACAAGTTTTCGTCCCGGCTTTGCGTGTGTTACCTTTGCTAGTCCTCGTAATTCTGGGTAATCCGGGTGATTTACCATTACCAAATCTTTCTCTTTAAACTCCATTTGTAACACCTCATTTCTGTACAAAATGAAATTTTTATTAATTTCCCTAACATTCATGAATACTTGTTCAAATATCGTGCAAATTATAAATAGGCCACCAGCCATAATTATATTCCTGTGAAATTGCGTTAAACTTTAACTCCTTAAGAGACAGTTGTGACAACCGAGCAGTTGGTTTATTGAGCCAGCTGCTTTGTTGTATAGATTTTCAATGTAAGTACATACTACCTTTGTAGGGCTTGATTAATTGTCATCTGAAAGGCTCTCTGGTTTTCCCCACTTCTGTTTAGGAGAATAGCTTTAAAAGCTGTTCTCCTCTATTTAGTGGGACAAAGTTTTTGTTCTCAAGTTAAGTTTTATTAGGTTCTTTCAATTCCGTATAATATTTCAAATTCCGTATAATATTTCAAATTCCGTTTAAACTATAGCTGTAACTTTAGGTTACAATTCATTGCTGTAAGCGTAGTGCTTCTTTTGTACAACAAGTAGTTAGCTAATTGAGCTAGCTGCTTTGTTGTGCAAAATAGCGTTTTTGTTCAATTATGGTTTAATAACTATCCATTCCTTTGAATCGATACGTTGCTGAGCTTCTTCCATGCTGATTGCACTACCAGAACCGTCTGAATAAACAACTTGAATCTTTCCGGTCATGAATCCATCAAAATCATGATTGTATGAAATCAACGCATTACCCAAAACTTTTACTTTTACAAACTCGCATCCATCTATATCTTCAACTTGAAAGTTTTTCACTTCTTTTTCTTCCACTTGCTCAATTAGCCAATCATAATCGCACTTCGTCATGCAAATCGCATGATCTGCAATGTTGGTGATATTCTCTTTTACTTCTTTTAATCGCTTATTCATTTATTTCACTCCATTCAAAATAACTATTTTATTAAAAATCTTTAATGAGCTAATCCTTACAGTTTTGTAATACTAATGTCACTAAAATCAATTTTTTCACTATAAACTCTTTACTATAATTTTCCTTATACATAAACAAGAATTGTTAAGAAATAACTAAGCATTAATTAAGAAACCGTTAGGCCTCAGTTAAAAAATTTTTCACATAATAAAGTTATAGACACACAATAAGGAGCGATTTAAAAATGTCTTTTTCTCAATTAAATATTGATGCTTTTCGAGCTATCAATGATTTAGGGAAGCAATATTCATCCCTAAACTCAACTATGGTATTTTTGGCGAAATATATGGTGTATTTTTTAGGTTTAATCATTATGGCTTATTGGTTTACTCAATCTAGAAAAAACAAAATGATGATTATTCAAGCAATGGTTGCTTTCGTAACTGCTGAAATAATTGGAAAATTAGTAGGGAATTTGCATTTGAATTATCAACCATTTGCAGTATTACCTAATGTTAATAAACTTGTCGATCATGCAGTAGATAATTCATTTCCTAGCGACCATACGATTCTATTTTTTTCAATTTGTTTTTCATTTTGGCTTGTTCGTAAAAAGACTGGGTGGTTATGGCTTGTGCTTGCATTTTGTGTAGCTATTTCTCGTATCTGGGTAGGAGTTCATTATCCTTTCGATGTCATAACAGGGGCTTTAATAGGAATTATTTCAGCACTATTTTCGTATTGGTTAACACCGAAATTTACATTCATCAAACAATTACTTAATCTTTACGAAAAAATAGAAGAAAATGTAATACCATCCAAAAACAAGTCGAAAAACTTTTGATTAATCTCACAAAGCTAAAAAGATTACATATATTACCCAGTATTTTTCAATATTGTCTTGATCGAAGAGTGCTCCCTTGGGCGCTCTTTAATTTTAAAATAACGCTTTTGTTATAAAGTTACTGCTTCTGCTACAAGTTTACTTTTCTCTAATTGTTCAATTGCCATTTGTAATCCTAACCAGTAACCAATTAAACGACGTGGTAACCTTTTACCGAAACCCCAAATATCTTCCATTGTGTCGGAATCTAATAAGCTATTATGGTAAACATCACTTAACCAAAAGTGGTAACTTTCCATAGATGAACTCTCACCAATTGCTGAAATAATGCCATCATATATTTCTTGTCCGTCTTCCGTTTCATTCATATCGTATTCTTCCCAATATTCATCAAGTTCCTTTTTAGCCTTTTCTTCATCGAAATTCCAACGCTCTTCACAAAATGCCGTTAACTTTTCAGTAAAATACCCTACCTAAATTGAATCCTTTGATGTTTTCCAATGTCGCTGGACATGTAAGGTTATACACCGCTTCACCAATATCACCCGAAATAAACACGTTATATCCTGAAAGCACATATTTAGTACGATACATTCCCGTCCCAGGTTTACCCCAATAAATAACTTGTAATCCCTCTTCACCTTGAATTTCAGCTACATGATTTTCAAACCAATTTTCTTTAATATCTTTAATTGCTTTTTCAATGTATTCCATCTCTCATTCCCCTTTTTCTACAAAATTCAAGTTTTATTAAAGCAAATGTGTTTTTCGTTCATCCATACGAGTTACTTTTCCACCTTTATATACAAAGGACTGTTCCCCATGACCACTTGTTGGTGGCTCTATTGGATGAACTTGTCCATCTTTCACAACATAAATCATATTTTCCGCTAATGAAATTTCAGCCTTCATTTCTACAATGTTCTCCTTGATAATTGCCACCGGAACCACTCCTATTTGTGTTATAATTACTTTGTCGAATAATTATGTCGGGAGTGATCCCGGCTTTTTTATTTGCCTATAAATATTGCACAACAATTTTGTGTACCTACTTTTATGTTACGAAAGCTTCCTCCCCTACAGTTAAAAGCATATATAATCTCAGAAAAATTCAATGTTACGTTGATAAATTTGAAAATGTATAGACAAAAGGCCCTTATCACGGTGACCCTAAAAAGAATTTTGAATTCGAATGGGATGTACAACTGTCCGAAAAAGGAATGAAGGAATGGGGGAAATATACAAAGAATGAGAAAAAATATATTAACGTTGCTCCAGATGACACAATTTCACACTAACATATTTTAGGAGGATTATTATGTTCCAACTGAGTTTATTTGTAGAATGTCAGAATAAGGACAAAGCATTGACAATATTGCATGAGTTATTAAAAAAAATAGACACTATGATTACTTCACATGATGTAAGCTCAACTGAACCTTATTGGAAGTTTGACGGTTGGTTTAAGGTTGTATGTAATATAGAAACTTTAAGAAGTACTCTTGACGTTGAGGAAGCAGAAAAAATACTTGAAAAGATATCAAATAAATGGTTGTGGGATAAGGGGGAAATTTCTGCTAGTTCTACTAGCAATAATGATGGCACAGTGTTTTTTAATGACAAAGTACGATTTTTCACTTGTTGGTTTGAAGACTTTGAATAATTTTTTGATAACCTTGATGGGCTAGATGCCTCTCAAGCTTTTATAGTTTATTAGTACCTATACCTATAAACATTTAGGGGGATAGAAAACGGATTTAAAATACGAAAGTAAAGGAGATAAATTATGGCAATTCATATTACAATGAATAAAGAATTTGAAGACGAGGAAATAGTTGTATATCAATTTTACCCCTCAGAATATCCAGATAAAGTTGGAAAAATGTATTTTCATAAAAAAGAGCAAATATTTCATGAAATAGATCCAGTTCCGGTAAAATCAACTGCAACAAGTGAACATTACTTTTATTGTGCATGTAGCAGAATAATGCAATGTATCAAGAGTGGTGGAGAATTCTTGGAAGAAATGGAATATGGAGTATAATGAAATAAAAAATGTATAAGTTTCATTTGCTGTTACATAGTATGTCTTACCTTTCCTGTTGTGTACTTTGTATTGTGATGAAGCATTGACAATAGCCTTCGCATCGATTGTAAATCCTAATCCTGTATCTAAAGTACCAGCACCATCTTTATCATGCCAAGATGGTGAGTCATAGAAACGTAGGTTGTCCACTTTAGACACAACACGTTTTCCTGCAATCAGATTAACTGGCTCTTTCTTTTCGAATTTGATGTAAGAAGGATTGTTATATACCCACTGATTCCCACCAAGATTTAACCATCCATCTTTTTCGCCCCACACTTTATATGACTCTGGTTTATTTAACTGACGAATAACAGGGTAACTTCCATTTGGTCCTTTGCGAAGATTAACATTGTAACTTTCAATAACCTCACATATTTATCATAACTGTGTTTGAATTTCTCGATTACGAACATAATCCCACTACTTATTTAATTATATGCTGGTTTTCCCCTCTCGCATTATGTAATTTTCATATTGATCATACTGCTAAAATTTGGTAGTTATTACTTTAATGGGAAAATAAATCCATGTCATAAATATACTTAACTTGATTAATATCTTATTATAAGGTAAATTTAATGCAATATCGTTTTATGGTAATACTCATCACTCCTTGTTTATAATCGGTTTTTACAAAGGGAACAAATTGTGTCTGCATGCACAATTTTTCTACAATAATTTTAAACATCTATTTGTTTTATAATTTATGTTAAAGGTGGTATGTATGAAGAATAAAGCTCCAGAAATTACGATTTTAAGAAGTATAGCGTGTCTAAGTGTGTTACTTATACATTCTATAACAAAAAACCCTGCAAATTTTGAGTCGGAAAGTATACTAGAACTATTCCTAGCTTATTTTCAATTATTACTTATGTATGGTACACCAATGTTTGTTTTTATATCTGAATTTGTAATAGCTTATAATTATCAAAATAAGCTACCAAATAACTTCATGTTAAAAAGGGTAAAGTTTATATTACTACCTTTTATATTTATGGGGATTTTTTATGCTATAACGTCAAATTACGAAGATGGGCTACATTCAATTTTAGTTCAAGCTACTAGAAATGTTGTATTAGGAGATTACCATGGTTATTTTATTTTAATCATATTTCAATTTTATTTTCTACATATGATCTTTAAAAAAGTAGAAAATCACTTTTCTCCTAAAACCGTTATTCTTTCCTCTTTATTTATAAACTTTATATATCTCGGTTTCTTTAATTTTATTGAACCATTTGATATACCAAGTGCCGACTATATTTGGTATCGATATTCTTGGATTCCATTTCCAGGCTGGATTGCATACTTTTTTATAGGGTATTATGCAGGTACTCACTACGAATCTTTTAAATCTTGGTTAATGCAGTATTCCAAACAGATAGTTTATTCATGGGTTTTAACTGGCATGATGATAATCCTTTTTCAAAAATTCAACATTATAACTGATATTAGTTCTAAAAGAATTGATATTTTCTTATTCACAATATCTACAATACTACTATTTTTCTATATCGCTTCAAAAATAAAGCATGTACCTAGATTCCTTATATTTGTAAGTCGATATTCTTTTGGAATTTATTTACTACATCCTTTTTTACTTGACACGATAAGTAGTACTATACAAACAAAAATCCCTCAGCTAAGTACAATTCTTGGTGCATTGTTTACGGATTTTTTCGTTGCTCTACTCATTCCAATTCCTATAATATATCTTTTAAATAAATTTAAACTCGGCCCATATATTGTAGGTAAGGTAGCTCCTAGCTTTAAATCAAACTTGAAAGTGTCTAACGAAAAGGTTTACACCCCAAGTCAGAAAAGCTTCTGATTTAAAATATAAAAAAACGTCTAACGAAAATGAGACAGATTATTTTATTAGGCAACTTCTTGGGCATGTGGCCCGGTATTATACCGGCACATGCCTTTTCGTTTTTCCTTAGTCCCTATAGGAGTTGCATCATTCTCAATACGTATTTTCATGTGAAATACATATTAATTAACATTACCTCTTAATTAAAGCTGAATATCCCACTATTTATTTTGTAAAACATAAAAAGCCAATGCCCCTTGAACTGCACCCCAATTGTTAGACATAGTCTAACAATTGGAGGTGCAGTTTTTTTATGACAAAATTTACGAAGGATTCAAGGTTAAAGCTCGTTCAAGGATTTAATCCAAAAACAATTTCTCAAGCAGAATATGCAAAACAGATGCATATTACAAAGGCGCAATTTCAATACTGGTTGCGCTTATACGAACTCCATGGAGAAGAAGGTTTACACGAGGTCTATACAAATTACACCGTAGAGTTTAAACTAAACGTACTAAATTTTATGGCTCAATCGGGTATATCGTTAATGGATACAGCGGCTAT
>NZ_AXVB01000016.1:0-96000 GCF_000482345.1 Bacillus sp. UNC437CL72CviS29
ACAAATTTAGAAGAGTTGATCTTAGAATTGGACGACTACGTAAACTGGTTTAACAATGTTAGAATCCATGGAACACTGGGCTATTTGAGTCCTGTTCAGTACAGGCAAGAACACCTTAAAAAAATTGTCTAGTTTCGTGTTGACATACCAGCTATTCGATTTAGATGATACCTTACTTAATAGGGGTAAGGCAGTAGAAAAAACTGTTTTTAATTATTTTAGAAAAGTGTTATGAGGGTGTTAAACACTCGGTTAAAAACAAAATGTTACAAAAATTTAAAGAGTTTGATAATGGAGCCTATGGCTATAGTGATAAAACAGAAGTTTTGGAATCATTTTTTGATGAATTTCCACCAAAATATAGATTGCCACACAATTACATTCAAGATTTTTGGAATAATAATTTTCCTCATTGTTTTTCTATAAACCAAAATACTATAAATTTCGTGGATACTATAAAGATGCAAGTTAAAGTTGCAATTATAACAAACGACTCAACTCAGAGACAAAAAGCTAAAATAATTAACACTAATTTAAATAGTTGTTTTGATATAATAATTATTTCTGAAGAAGTGGGAATTAGTAAACCTGACAAACGCATATTTGAATTAGCATTAAATAAGCTTAATGTGCAACCGGAAGCCGCATTATTCGTTGGAGATGACATAGAAAAGGATATTGGGGGTTGTCAAAATGTAAATATAAAGGGCATATGGTTCAATCCTCATATGGTCAAGAGCGATACCGAAATAAAACCATATGCCGAGATCAATTCTTTTGATAGATTATTAAGCTATTTTACATGATAAACATAATCAGAAGTTGTTTTACTTGACATATAGAAAAAAATTAAGATCTATAAAGCGGTTTTAGCTCACAGCTGGGATGGAAATACTTCAAAAGAAGTTGAAAGAAGGCTTACTGAGTTGGAAAGCCAACTTGTTTATAGAATTGACGCTTTTAGAAATATAGAAGTTGATTTAGAAAAGTATAGAATGGCGATGGAAGCCTTATCAAACCAATTTATGATGACGTGCCCTAAATATTAAAAAAACACTCGCATCGAAGTGTTTTTTGCATTTTTCTCCTATATTCTGATAACAATTTGTATGATATATTCTTTGATAAATACAATCTTCGAACTAAAACCATATATACTATATAAACGACATACAATAAATATAATTAAAGGGGAATAGAACTTGATAAAACATATACTCAGTTTCATCCTTGGAACTTTTGTTATATTAATTGGTTCCTTTTGGGTCATTCCTTATACACTCGAAGCAATTGACAGCGACGTAAGCCATATTACTCATGAAAAAAAGTATTTTAGTAAGCTGTATGAATATGATATTAACCTTTGGATAATTGCAAACCTGATATTCTTGATTTTTTGTTTATTTACCTTATTTATATTAAAGTTACCTGATTATAAGAAGAACAGAAGTACTCATATAAAAAAATATCATCATACAAATCAGCGTAAAAAAGCAAAGAAACGACGTGGCAAATAATTATTTATTATAAAAAATAATTTATTCATTTTGGATAATATAAAAAGAGACCTATAATACTCGTTATTTATATTTGCGATTGCACTAATGAGTATGGCTGCGACTATGCAGGGAGTTTCAAGACATCATCTGTAAATGGCAAACCGATAGGTCTACTAGGGGACACTATACATTGCTATCAAGTTGAAAAATTAATTTTTTCCCAAAACGAAAAAAGTGAGCTGAACTCTCATAAGGGTCACTTTATCAAAAAAAGAAAATTGTATGTTTAGACATAAATACACCGGTTTCCAGTATATTTAGCAACCGGTGTATAGTTTACTAGTTAAAAGCAGGGCCTGTTCTTTAAGAAAATATCCCTACATAATGTGCAGGAGCCTAGATACAAGTAGACACAACAATTCTTCATACTACCTAGCTTTTAGCTCTTTAATTTTTAAAGTAAGCCCACTTCTTTTCGTAATTTCTATCGTTTCTTTCCATAGGCCATTTTTGTGATTAAGCCAATTCTCCATATATTCTCCTAAAATCATATTTATATATTGTTTGAAATTATTATCAATAGATTCTCGATCGAATAAAATATTATAAGAAATAGTAGTTACTACGCTAGCTTGTATTTCAATTTCTTTAAAAATAGGAGCCGGTAGTAGGACGTTATGTAAATTAGAAAAGTATAATGTATGCATCTTTAATTACTGGTAGAAACATCGAGCTTTTGACATCGATATCCCTTTTAAAACAACTCACTTCCTTTAACCAATACATAAAAAATTAATCTACTAGTTAGAGGATGATTTTTTGAAAAAACACTTTTGTCCCTTTCAAATAGATTTCTGAACACATATTTATATACATCAACTCTATGATTTATGTAGAAAATATATCAAAAAGAAGGGGATTTTATGTCAGAGCAAAACGAAATGAATCCTTATGAAAACCAAGGTGAAGAAAATCAGAATAAAGAAATAGGGTTTCCGCTATAACGCCTTGTTGTAATGGTTGCATTCGAGTTGATCCTGAAATAGGATGTGCCGTAGAAGAAGGAACCAGCACTGCTAGTAGATTTGCTTCCCATGCAGAAGGAAGCAATACCACAGCTAGCGGATTCGCTTCCCATGCGGAAGGGTCCTTTACAAACTCCAGGGGATTCACTTCCCATACTGAAGGAAATAATACCACTGCCAATGCAGAAGGAATCCGTAATACCGCAAGCGGAAGATCATCCCATGTAGAAGGAGAACTAACCATCGCCAGTAAAAGCAATTCCCATGCAGAAGGAATCAATACAACCGCCAGTGTATTTGCTGCCCATGCGGAAGGAACTAGTATGGAAGCTAGGGGACAATCTTCTCACACCGAGGGGGAGGGCTACAAGAGCCATTGGTGATTTTTCACACGCTGAAGGAGGAGGTTCACAAGCGAGTGGTGAATCATCTCATGCGGAAGGAAGCGGTACCATCGCGAGTGGAGACTTTTCCCATGCAGAAGGGAGAAGAACAGGGACAGCCCTGCATGCAGGAGCCCACATTATGGGTAGATTCGGTATTGCAACGGATGATTATTCATGGCATTTAGCAAATGGAACTGATAATAATAATCAATCACTAGCAGCTAAAATTTTGAATAATGGAACGGGGATTGCTGATAACGGATGGGTTATAGGTAATGCTGATTATGCGGAAATGTTCGAAATAGTTGACGGTCAGCCGATTGATGTTTGTTATTTTGTTACCTTTGCAGTAAAAGCGATAAAATCCTAAAAGCACTTAAAAAAGATGACTATATATTAGGGATTACAAGCTCTACTCCTGCTGTATTGGGTAACAGTGGAGAATTAAGGTGGAAAAATAAATATGTTATGGATGAATGGGGCAGAGTACAATACCAAGATGTTGTTATTTCGGCAGAAATGGATGAACAAGGAAATGTAATTAGTCCCAAACATACTGAATCTCAGCCCATATTAAATCCTGAATGGAATCCTGCCGAAGAATACATTCCAAGGCTAAAAAGGCCGGAATGGGTGGCTGTGGGTCTATTAGGACAATTGTTAGTCCGTGATGATGGAACATGTAAGCCGGGTAAATATTGTATCCCGAATAATGAAGGTGTTGCGACATATTCCAATAAGGGGTATCGTGTGATGAAACGTACAGGACCGAATCAGATTTTGGTTTTGTTCAATGGGAATAGAATTACTTGAACCTACCGATAATCATTAGTTATATCACCCAACCTCTTTAATTCCGATAACAGGGGTTATATGAATGAAAATTCCCTTCATTTCTTCTGAAGGGAATTTTTATATGTTTTGTGCTTGGTTTTAGGTTAGCGAAAAGAGTTTTCTTTTACAAACGGTTTAAATTTTTTTAAAACGGTGTGTATTTTTTTATAAACAATTAAACTTTATTTCAAACCAACAAGTAACGCTTCTTGTTTTTTCTGGATTTACTAATTCTTTATGGTGTAATATCGATAACTACGGATAGGAACGGAATTTGTTAGGAGGCGAATCTTTATAATAACGCTGGAGTTTGGATAAGATGTAAATATGTCTAATGACTTCAAACAGTTTCTTATAAACTAGGAGGAAATGTTTTTAAAGAAGCAGCATCAATGAAATAAAGATATTTTAGGAGGATTCTATGGATAATAAGGAAAAAGCAATAAGAATCTATGATTTAATTAAGAATGGTGATATAGAACAAGCGAAAGAGATAATTATTACTGATAAAAGTTTGCTTGATTTTGTAACACCTTTTGGAACGTGGCTACATGTTGCGACTAGAGCTGGTAAACTGGATATGATAAAATTTCTAGTTGAATCTGGTATAGATATTAACATAAACGAAGGTGTGTCAAAGTCAGCGCCTATTGCACATGCAGCTAGTGAAGGTGAAATTAGTATTGTAGAGTACTTATTTGATAATGGTGCAATATTAGATGCTAGTGATCCAAATAGAAATCCACTATTCTCAGCGATTTATGGCGGGCACCTTGATATTGTAAAGTATCTTTTTCAGAATGGTATAGATATTACCGTTAAGTACACAGGGGATAAAATGAGAGATATGGGAGCTTATGAATTTGCTATAGAAAGAGGACAAACAGAAATTGCTGAATATTTAAAGCAGAAGATGGATGAAAAAGAATAGGCTGTTAAAAAGTACATACCCCATGATGGGTTGTACCATCATAAAGTATTACGTGCAATGATAGAACAGAAAACGAAGTACGAGCTTAGGCGAGATGACATTTTATTGGGCGATGAATATAATCACATGGAATGTATACTAAACTAATGAACTCGTACAAACTCGTAAGCTATAACATAGAAGAAATCCGCATATTGTTATTATAATGCATGAAATGATAAATGCCTTTTAGTGGTAATAGTGCGTATTTCCTTTGAGAGTCTTTTATAAAGCTATATTTGACAGCTTTTTAAATTGTTTTTAGTGAAAAGATAAGATGTGAGTAGATTGCTATTAAGCAGTCTACTCACATCTTATTTATTATACAAGTGCAGGTTTAAATTCGTTTATCGTTTCTTGTTTTCCATTATTTGTATCCAAGTGTTGCTTTTGTTCCAGATTGAATCGTTCCATGATTGGCAAGTTGTTAACAGAAAATAAATATAAGTGGGGTTATGTAAACCTCCCTTGAATACAGTATACATTTTGAAATTTTGTAGGAAATGCTGGACAAGCATACAGGCACAACTATTAAAATCTTAATAGTATTTATTATAATGTTGAAAAGGAGATAGAATATGGGAGACCACTATAATAAATACTGTAAGCATTACAAAAATAGGTACGACGATCACTGCAGAGATAAGTACAATGATTACTACGATGATAAGTACTACAAGCATTGCAAAAATGAATGCGACGATCATTCTATTGAAATAAATGTAAATTGTTGTGATCATAAGAAAGGACCAACAGGACCAACAGGACCAACAGGGCCAACAGGACCAACAGGACCAACAGGACCAACAGGACCAACAGAACCATCAGGTATAGCTAGTGTTTCTTTCACAGGTAGTAATGAAATAAGACCTGCGCTCACGCTAACTTTAACACTTCCACCTATAACAGTATTACCAGGTCAAGCAGTTGATTTGGATGCCTTTGCTACAGCCCATTATGTCCCATTTGAGGGTTTAACTATGTATGGTGCAGGCGTTGTAATCCAGCTATTTAGGGATAGAAATCTTCTTACACAGGCAGCTGAACGTGTTTTTTCAATACCAATAACAACTTCTAGCCAGCTTGATTTTAACCCCTCTGTTACGTGGATAGATTTTCCTCCACCAGGCACTTATCAGTATAGACTTGAGATAATTAGTGAGCGTTTTGGTATAAATGATAATGAAAGTAATTTTCGAGCTCGAGCTCTTAAAGCAAAAGTTTTGAATATAACATAACACTTGTATTCTATCAATGACATTTCATTTAATAGTTACTACTCACGTACAATTTATAAAGTTATATACAAATTTCCTGTTTTTCACCCTTTTTGGGGATTCCGTCCTATGCTTTTTATTCCACGAGTCACTTGATCACGAGCCTCTACACCCTCATGGTCAAGTGACTTTCGCGGCATAAACGCATAGAACATCTAATAAACGCTGTTATACCAAAATAAAGAACCATGGAGAATAAAGTGAACCCCATTAATGGGACATGAAAAAAACACCTCCTTAATTCGCATACTAAATGTGAATTAAGTGGAGGTGTTTTTCATTTGAAGAAAAGAGTTCATTATGCCAGGTATTCAAGATACTATCTATTTATGATAAAATTCTAAATATTAAAACTATTATCCGGGAGAAAACAAATGAATAAAGCTTATTTTTATTTTATTTTTTCATTCGTGTTGTTGGTTCCTTCCTGTATTCCCATGTTCAATATTATTAGGGAGGACTGGATAAGTAAAAAAATTGCAGATACATATGAAATACATCATGCTTATAAAGACAGTGAAGGTTTTGAGAATGTACTAGATGCTGAGGGAATAAAAATAGATGATGTACATATCAAGATATTGGAAGAAAGAACTCCTTCCAGTGGAGTAGTTAAGGCCCATCTTTTTATAAATGGGGTAGAAGTTTCTACTCCTGATGAGATATTAATTTCTAATGATCCAAGAGATGGGAGATATTTTTCGTGGCTAGATGTGTTAACTGTAAAAAATAAAATAAGTGGTGAAGAACAAATATATTTTCTACAGAGGATAACAAGTAATGGTTATCCTTTAGAAGAAAGAAAATGGAAAATTATTAGCATTAATAAAGATGGTAGCTACAAAGAAGAAAGTTTTAGCTATGCTACAAGAAATCAGAATTACTTAGGGGTAGCCCTTGTTAATTTTTCTGATACAGGTCTAAAATTAATGGGGTACCATTCTGATATAAATGGTGCGTATCCAAGTATATTTTCCCCAATAATCTACCCTATATTTACAAGTTTATTAGGTATTATTTTATTAATCATAGCAATAAAATCAAGAATAATTTTAAAAAAGAAGTCCTCCTAATTATTGGTTAACATTTAGTTAATGTCAACTAACCGAAATATTTCCAGGATTGATAGGAGTGTAATATATGTAAAACAAGGGACTGAAGTGTAGATTGGTCTACAAACATTCCCTTGTTTTACTAATGATATTAAGTTTTAAGAATTATTTAACATGGCATATAGCCTATACTAAACTGTGTGTGCCAGTTAATTCATGAATTATTCCTTGTAAACAATATTAATCCCATGCCCATAAAGCTGGAAAACTTGACAAAAATTCCTCTTTTGGTTGCCAAGGCAATAGGGCTTTGAATTCTAACCGTGGATCTAATTTTGCCGTTTCCTACGTTTATGAATTTGAGTTGATGTGAGTCTGTATATTACAACCCGCGACGGTAGTTTTTGTTGTCCAATATAGGCATTTCGAATTTCATAAGTATCTCCTGGTTTTATTTGATGCATAATATCTTCAAGGTTAAGTAAAACATATAAAGATTGCTTTTTTACTGTTTCATCCCGAAAGAATTCTGGAGATTCATTCTTCACATATACTCTATTATTTAACTTTAACCGTGAAACATAGAATACACCTCGTTGATCCATCTGGTCTAAATCCTTTAGAGAAAAGTATCCTAAATCTCGATTACATAAATCTCCTGGGCATAAGGTATCTAAACACTCTGTACCAAAGGTTTTATCATTATTTTTACCTTGTTCCACCTGAAAATTGAGGAATTTTCCACTATGTAAATCATACTCTAGCTGAATCTTAATACCAGCTGTTTGTGCACATCCTCCTGAACCAGGATAAATAGGGGCCAAATGATTGGGACCTGAAAAATAGTAGCATCTAAAATACGTATACGTTGAAAATAAGAAGTGTATTGATTTGAAATTTGAGATGAATCGTTTAGTTGGCTTTTGACTAAAAGAGAAAATACACGCTGTAGAAATAAAACAGCGCATCGATTAAAACGTTGATTAAGTTCCTCTGGACTCATCAGTGTAGCTGTATTTGCATAAAGTTGACTACATAATCGGGTGAGAGAATCGCTTGCTACGTGTTGACTAATCCAAATACATAAAGCAACCAAATCTCGTGCACCATACTTACTTTTACGTTTTACAAAACCTGTCTCTTGTGCGAGTTGTTGAAGAATATGTGGAGATAGATATCGCTGTAGTTCTTCAGCGAACAAATGAAACTCATCCTGAATCGATAGACTCATACAAAAACGCCATCCTTTCTGTATATTTCTACAAAAAGAATAACGTCTTTTTTACTTAATGGATAGTATAAAACCTTAGCTTGATAGCTATGTGACGTGACCCCCTATATATGATAAGGAATAACGTAAGGAAATGTATAGGTGAAATATTTAATAGTATATATGTATTTAAATTTATTTTTCGGAATAAATAAACTTTTGTATTCCGTCAAATTCCTATCAAATTAATACAACTAAATGTCATTAAAATAAAAAATAATCAATTATATAAGTGATTTTGAACGTAAGAAATCTGTAAGGAATAGGTAAGAAAAAAGAGATTTTCAGTGTGTATGATTAAAATGTAAAGAAGAGTGAGAGGAGGAACAAATACTATATATTTATATAAAAAAACAAATCAATTAATAAGACTTGTATGAAGGTAAAGAGACATTACAAAAGTTAACATACATCTGAAAAAAAGGGATAGACCATTTTTTAGGTCAGAAAGTCGTTTGTGAAATAATGGGTATAAGAATGGTTACAAATTTAATATCGCCCTTTTGTCTTTGGTTAAGACGGATTAGTTTAAAAACAGCAAATAATCATCTATAAAATATGAATAGGGGAGAGGAATATTTTGATGAAAAAGCATCGTCAAATTACATTTACAGGTTTAGCAATTTTAATAACTGGAGGTTCACTGTTATATACAACTCCAACCTCAATTGTAAAAGCGGAGTCCATTCAAAATGTATCTAGTTCGTTACAAACAAGCACTCAAAGAGACCGTAATTTCGTCAAAGAGGCAATGCGGGATACATTGCAACTTGGATATCCAGGGATACTTGCTAAAACTTCTGAGGGTGGAAAAACATGGAGTTATGCAGCTGGGATAGCGGATCTGAGTACCAAGAAACCAATGAAAACAGATTTTCGTTTTCGAATTGGCAGCGTGACAAAGACGTTCACTGCAACAGTTGTACTGCAATTGGCCGGAGAGAACCGCTTGAATTTAGACGATTCTATTGAAAAATGGTTGCCTGGTGTCATTCAAGGAAATGGATATGATGATAAACAGATTACTATCCGGCAATTATTGAACCACACAAGTGGTATCGCTGAGTACACAAGATCAAAGGATTTTAATATGATGGATACAAAAAAATCTTATACTGCTGAAGGATTAATAAAGATGGGAATTTCCATGCCCCCAGATTTTGCTCCAGGAAAGAGCTGGTCGTATTCAAATACAGGATATGTATTACTAGGGATTCTTATTGAAAAAGTAACTGGGAATAGCTATGCGGAAGAGATTGAAAATCGGATTATTGAACCGCTTGAATTATCGAATACATTCTTACCTGGAAATTCAAGCGTGATACCAGGAACCAAGCATGCTCGTGGATATATCCAACTAGACGGGGCAAGTGAGCCAAAGGATGTTACTTATTATAATCCAAGTATGGGGAGCTCAGCCGGAGATATGATTTCTACTGCTGATGATTTAAACAAATTCTTCTCCTACTTACTTGGAGGTAATTTATTGAAAGAACAGCAACTAAAGCAAATGCTTACTACAGTCCCTACAGGAACAGATGAACTTGGTGATTACGGTCTTGGGATTTTTAAAATTAAGCTTTCCAACGGTGTATCGATATGGGGACATGGAGGCACCATTCCTGGATTTGTAACTTTTGCTGGAGGCACACTTGGAGGCAAGCACACATTGGCCGTCAATTTGAACAGCCTTAAAGCTGATAGTCCTGATCCTTTTAAAAATATTTTACTTGCTGAATTTAGCAAGTAGGCTAAGAGGAAAAATGGATCAATTTTATCATATTTTTATAGCTGAATAAATAGATGATAAAATTGATCACTTATCTAAGGAGGTAATTCCCTCATGAAAAATGAGCTAACTGGTGTGTTAGCCGTTGCATTAGCGCTAACTATGATTCTACCAACAGGGGCGAAAGTATTTTCTGACAGTAAGACTACAGTTGTAACTGGTGAAGAAGTAGCTAGCCAAGAACTAAAGAAGATTGCAGCAGAGAAGGCGGCGCTACTTACGAAGTCCCATGGGGCGACTAGCGTGCAGTATGCGCTAATTGATAATGGAGAACTTATTTTGTCGGGTCAGGCTGGCAAGAACGATATGGAAGGGAAACAGCCGCTAACAAAAGATACTCTATACGGGATTGGTTCAGTCAGTAAAATGTATGCAACAGCGGCTGTAATGAAATTGGTCGATGAAGGAAAAGTCGATTTGGATGCTCCTGTTGTCCGCTATGTTCCTGATTTTGAGATGAAAGACGGTCGATACAAACGTATTACACCACGTATGTTGTTGAATCACTCCTCTGGCTTGCAAGGTTCTACGTTAGGTAGTGCATTTTTATTTAACGATAATGATACCTATGCCCATGATGTCTTATTGCAGCAATTGTCCAAACAAAACTTGAAAGCAGACCCAGGCGCTTTCTCGGTATACTGCAACGATGGCTTTACGTTGGCCGAAATTTTAGTGGAAAGAGTCAGCGGTATGAGCTTTACAGAATTTCTACATCAACGGTTTACAGAACCTTTAAAGATGCATCATACAAAAACGCCGCAGGACAAATGGAGAGACGAAAAGCGGGCTGGACTTTATTTTCCTCCGTACCAAGGGCAACTTCCAATTGAATCAGTGAATGTGATTGGTACGGGAGGGATATCTTCTACGGCAGAAGATATGGTACGATTTTCACAATTATTTATGGGACAGGGAAAAGGAATCCTCTCTGATAAAGTAGTCAAAGCGATGGAGCAAGAGGAATATAAAAAAGGTATGTGGCCAGGGGATGGAGATAATATTTTTAACTATGGTCTTGGCTGGGATAGTGTGAAACTATACCCATTTAGTGAATATGGGATAAGAGCTTTGGCTAAGGGCGGCGATACGGCGCTACAACATGCTATACTAGTCGTGCTTCCGGAACAGAGAATGGCAGCAGCTGTGTTGTCATCCGGTGGACGAAGCTCTACAAATCAATTGATGGCAACTGAATTGCTGCTCGCTGCGCTTAAAGAGAACGGTACTATTAAGGATGTCAAGCCGAACAAATCCTTTGGCAAGCCAGTCAAGGTAAAAATGCCTCAAGACGTAGCAAAGAATGCAGGCTTTTATGGCAATAGTGAAACTCATTTCAAAATTGAAATTACGAAGAAAGGAGAATTGTTCTTAACATCTAATCGAGAAGAAAAATATGTATATACTGCGGATGGAAGCTTTATTAATGAGAAGGGCACTTCCAAGCTCAACTTCGTGATCGAGAAGAATGGGAGAACTTATTTGAAGGAGAGCACATATAAATCGCATCCAGGCTTAGGGCAAGGTGTGATGACTCACTATTTAGCTGAGAAACTAGAAGACAACGTGTTATCGAAGAAAACCGCTGCCGCATGGGCGAAGCGGGAAGGTGTCAAATTCTATCTCGTAAATGAGAAATTTAGTTCTATTGAATATCTCGTACAACCGAAACTTATTATTACACAAATTAATCGCGACGAAGGCTTGGCGGGCTATTGGGATGGCAAAAAAATTATAGGTCCAAACACAGCAACGCATCAGCTCCAGATTCCAGTGATGAATGGCCGTGATACGACGGAAACGCACTTCTATACAGAAGGTGGCAATGAATATATGGAGATGGCCGGATTGTTATACGTAAGTGGAAGTAATGTAAAACCACTTGATGTAGGGAGATCATCTAAAGTTACGCTACAAGCAAATGGGCATGCGAAATGGTTTACGATCCCAAAAGCGGCAGCCGGGAAAATGATGAATGTGACATTGCCATCGAAAGGTTCGTTCGTGGTATATGATGAAAAGGGAGTATGCGTTAATTTTACCGTTGTGAGTGGCAACAACAAAGTAAAACTGCCGAAGAACGGAACAGTTGTATTTGCTGGGGCACCGAACTCGGAATTTGTAATTTCGGTAAATTAACTGCAATTCAAGATGAACTTCAACAAAACCAGTATGATACAGAAAAGGTGTATTGCTGGTTTTGTTTGTATCTATTCATTATCTTTACGAAAAAAATTTCAACAAATAATATCAAGCCTAAAATCTATAAAAACATCTATCATACCAGTTCTGGGCATTTATCCTTTGCCTTACTCATATTTTCGGTATAAATACGTTCGCAACAGGAATTATCTGAGGTTTATAAAATTTATAATGATACTCATAATTATAAAGTACAGAGAAACTAAGTTCTTAAGTTGGTAGGCAAGCGATGCTACCCCACATTCATCAACTTAAGAAAACAAATTCACCCCAAAATGAAAAATAAACTTTTTTATTACAAGTTAGGACAAAATTTTGTTTTGGGGGTACTATAAAATTTTAGCTTGATGGGTATGTGGTAGCACCACATACCCATAAGTCTTATGAAGATGATAAGTTATCGATTTTAGATTTATTAGCCACACTAGGCAACGGAACACAAGTGAATATAGAAATTCAGCTTCGAAATACACATGACATGGTAAAACGCTCTTTATATTATTGGAGTAAACTCTATACATCCCAAATGCAGGAAGGGATGCCGTATCGTTCTCTTCGAAGAACAATCACTATTAACTTGTTAGATTTCATATTATTTTCTTATGACGAATCATTTCACACCATCGGACAATTATGGAATGTCAAAATACAACAGGTATTAAGTGACGATATTGAAATCCATTTTGTAGAGATTCCAAAATTAGTGAAGCAATGGCGTGAAGAAAAGGTAAATCCATGGGAAAATACATTTGTCCATTGGATGTTATTGTTGCCAGCCCATGAAGATGAACACTTAACTCAGACATTGGAGGAGATTGCGATGAATCATGATCCAATTTTACAAAAAGCAATGAATAAATGGGAAAATATGAGCCATGATTCTTCTTTCCGCACAGCTTATGAAGCACGTGAAAAAATACTTCTAGATGAACAAGCTAAATTAGCTCATGCACATGAGGAAGGTAAATTAGCTGAGCGTGCACAATTAATCCGTGGTATGCATAAAAATGGAATGCCGTTAGAAGATATTGTAAAATTTACTGATCTAAGTACAGAAGAAATACAAAAGTTACTACTATAATTACTTCGCACCTAATTAAAATTAGGTGCTTTTTTCAGTTCCTGTGCAAGTGTATGTAAGCTTTGTATGAGAACCGCTATAACATGAAATTCATTTGATTATAGTCAATTGAAAGTGAATATAAAACTACCTGCAAGAATGCACCATTTCTTTTCTATTTACCTATAATGTTGTTTTAATAATTTATCATGTTCCGACAGAAGACTCCTTCCTCAAAAATGTGAAGGTGCGCAACACCAATTTTAGGTGGGAGATGAATGTCGGAACATGATAAAATGGAATTAAAAGGAATGGGCGTTTGTATGGATTTTAGTATGGGTGAAATCATTTATTTAATAATCGTAATTAGACTCATTATACTATTTTTCGTTTCTGAGAACACTCTTTCGAAACAATTCCTATAAGGAATCTACCTTACGTAATGTTGAAAAACTTCAACATATTTAAGAGAGTTCACTTGATGAAAGATGGACTATTTTTTTGAAGATAAATAGAAATTTATGTTAAAAAATAGAGGGGTTGTGAAATAATGTTCTTAAACTAACGGGCAGTTTAATTGAAGAAAAAGGGGAGAAAAATATGAATGAGCAAGTTCAATCTTTGGATGAACTTATTGATTTAGAAGATGGGTTGAGATTAGTTTATCAAGAACCCAAAGAATACATTCGATATTATTCCATTTATTATGGACAAAAATATGCAGACTACTTTTTTAGAAGGTCCTCGGAGGCATTATTAGAAATTGCATCTATTTTTGACTGTGGATATTTAATCATGAATGACGAAAACATCATTGGTGGTGTTTTCCTAAAGCCAAATTTTATGTCAGATTTATTTGTTGTCCCTCCTTATGGGGATTATGAAGGATTAGTCCACAAGCTTTTAAACCATTTGAAAAAGGTATCGAAGACTGAAGAGAAAATCATTCTGAGAGACATTGTAGAAGAACACGTACCAACTTATGAACAAAAAGGATGCCAGGTTCATGAAATTAATTATTGGATGATTCGTCCAACACAATCATTAAAGGCAATGCTTCCTGAAGGGTATATCTCTAAATCTGTTTTAGGTGAAGATATAGATGATATAGCATGTTTAATTATGAAATCCTATAAAGAAAATCCAGCTTTTAAACAAATCGGAACCAAAGAAGATTATACTAATCACGTAAAGGCGTTCATAGGAAAATATCAAAATAATAAAATCATGGATGAGTGTTCAAGAGTTATTATAGAACAGAGCACGAACAATATTGTTGGTGTATGTCTGCACATGGAATTTGAAGGCTATCCTCTAATCATGAGTTTAGCCGTAGACCCTAAACATCAACATAAAGGTCTTGGACGATTTTTGTTAACCCATTCTATAAACATATCAAGTAAAGAGTACCCAGCTACTCGTTTAGCTGTAATCAAAGAAAATCCAGCGATTAAGCTTTATGAAAACCTTGGATTTATTAGGAATAAATCTTTAACTGATATGTATGTAGTATGATTGAATAAAAAAGATGAGGTCCCAAGAGTTGTTAAACTAACGGGTTCTTTATGAAGAAGATGTAATTTAAATCCATAAGAAAAGGAGCTTGATTATACAAGCTCCTTTTTATTGTGCTATTTTCATTTTGTACAGTTTCTTGGCTATGAATAGTGGAGTAAATATTCAGCATAAAGCGAGCCATCTTTTTTCTTAAAATAAAAAGATGACTCGCTTTATGCTGAAATTCGTTTAGCGTATATTTTCGTTAAAATGTGGGCGGCACGCCTAAAATTAAGGAATAATGAGATTTTGATTTTAAGACAGGTTTTGAGACGGATAACATAGCATTATTTCAATATTAAGTAGAAAGCATAAAGAAGTCTCAAAAACGAAGGTTTTTGAGACTTTTTTAAAAGTGTTGAACAACTGTATATTTCTACAAAAAGAATAGCGTTTTTTTCATTTTATGAATATAAATTTACTCTATCTTGATAAAAAGTGTATTTAAAATAAGTATTTTTTTAAAGAATCTATGCAATAATGAATAGCCTCGTTATTAAGTGCGGTTGACTTCGCAATGAGATACACTTTTTGAGGATATAACAGATTTAAAGACTCATATGCAAGTTTATGAACTTTCTCCAAACCATCTGATGATTCAACGATTCGATCCGGAATAAATGCAATACCTTGTCCGGATTTTACAAAATCCAGTAAAGTTTTACTGTGGCCGACTTGCACAAAGGGTGTAAACGATTCACCGAATTCTCTAAAAAACCAATCATCAAAAGTTCTTCCCCAATCTAGATATACGATTGGATAGTTTATAATGTTATTCCAAGTAAGTCTTTCATTAATATGAAAAGAAGAGGCACCATATAAGGAAAAATAATCATACCCCACTACTTCAATTTTAATATTATCATTTAATGGAGCATGATAAACAATTCCAATATCTATAGAACCATCTTTAACGCCCTCCATTATTTGTGGAGAGTGGTCTGTTACAAATTTAAAATGTATATTTTTAAAAGCAGTATGTATATGTTCAACCCACTTCACTAATACAGGATTCCATAAAGAATATGTTAATCCTAGACAAATTATCTTTTCTTTCGTTTTGTACTCTTTAGCAATGTCTTTTGTTTTCTCCATTATTTCTAACTGTCTCTCTAGCAACGGTAATATTTCTTTGCCAAAATCAGAAAGTTCAACTTTTTTGTTTGAACGATAAAACAAAGGTTGTTCATAATAGCTCTCTAAATTTTTAATTCTAGTAGTAATTGTTGATTGAGTTACATGTAGTTCGTCAGCAGCTTTTGTAAAATGTCGATGATTTGCTACAGAAAGGAATGATTTAATTTGTTCATAGTCCAAGAATATCACCTCTTTATTTGAAAAATCAATTATCAGCATAGAATAATTCAATTAGACAATAATCAATAATCATTTTACACTAATTAACGAATAAGGAAATATAAACGCAGCAAAACAAAATAAAATATTAATTATATTATTTGAAATTAGGAGATGGTTTACATTGAAATTAACTATTAAAAAAAATCCTAAAATAAATTATTTGCAATGCTTACGTTGTTATAACAACTATGATTTTGCTGATTTTTTTGAAGGTTGCCCAAGATGTTTGGTTGAAAATATGCCGTCAAGTTTAAAAGTAATATATAAACAGGATGATACTACTTGTGCATTACCTTATAAATCTTACTTTTCTATGGGGGAAGGAAATACCCCATTGATTCCTATATCAATTGGTAAAGAAGAACTTGGGGAAATTTACATAAAATACGAAGGTCAAAACCCAACAGGCTCACATAAAGATAGAATGAGTTCTTTAATTGTAACAAGAGCTATTGAAACAGGATCCGAAGGTGTAGTTGTAGCATCTAGTGGAAACGCAGGGATTTCATTGGCAGCCTATGCGGCTTTCGGAGGTATAAAATGTGTTGTAATTGCTTCGAAAAACTTAAATAATCGTATTCAATCAATACTTAAAGGTTATGGAGCAAACTTAATATTAACTGATACATCTGAAGAAAGATGGATTAAATTGAAGGAATATTCCGACAAGGGATTTTACCCTGCCAGCAACTATTTAACACCTCCCGTTGGAAGTAATTTTATTGGAGTTCAAGGTTATAAAACTATTGCCTATGAAATTTTGCAACAATTGCAAGGAAGAGTGCCTAATAAAATCATTGTTCCAGTTTCAAGGGGAGACCTATTGTGGGGAATTTGGCAAGGTTTTAAAGAAATTACCCTAAATAAAAATACAATAAAACTTCCCAAAATGATAGCAGTTGAGCCCTTTCCTCGTTTAACAAATGTATTAAATGGAGTTCACTATATAGAAGAGTTTATTGGAGAAACTGAGCTGAAATCATTAGACGGAACAACGGTGACTTTCCAAGCTTTAAGTGCATTACAAGAATCTAATGGGTTAGCAGTAGTAGTTAATGAAGAACAGGCAAAACAAGATCAACAATTCCTGTTAACAAAGGGTCTTTTTCTTGAAAATTCTTCTGCCACAGTAATCCATACGATAAATCAATTAAAGAATCAAAACCTCTTAAAGAAAGAAGACATCGTAATTGCTATGGGGACATCTTCAGGTTTTTTAGAGGTTTAAATTCATCCCATCTCCATCAAGCTAAAGTTTTATTACACCCCCAGAACGCAATTTTTGGGCTTTCTTGTGAAAAAAGCTTATTTATCATTTTGGGGGTAACCTGTTTTCTTAGGCTGATAGTGATGTGGTGATACCCCTCATAGTTAATTTGTTTTCTTGCATGACTTAATCCTCTCTAACTAAATAGCTTTTATTCTTATCTTCCCAGTATCTATACTCATAGAGTACTTGTTCATCAAATCGCTGTAAATAACCTCTCCAGTTATTCGGAATATATTCTTCAAAAGATATTGATTCCGGATAATTAGAATAAAAAATTAAACGCTCAAAATCTATCAAGAAACATGGATTATAATCATAATAGGCTTCTTCTCTATTAGTTCTTAGTTCCCTTAAAAATTCTAACCTAATATCTTCTGTAAATCTTTCATATTTTTCTATTCTTTCTAAAAAATGAGCTATTGTAGCCTCATTTAAAATACTAATGCCTTTTCTTTCTTCTGGATATTCACTAGGAGAGTACCCAGCTTGATTATAATCTAAATACCATAAATCCGGTTCAGTTATATACCAATTGAACTTATTTTTATATTTTACACCTACTATAATATTTTCTGTATATAAAGGCTTAATCATTTAATTAGTTCTCCTCTCTTACTTAATAAGTTTAACATTTTGGCCATATTCTACCAAACACCGACTAAATCTTTTGCTTGGTACTTGCTAGTTCGCTGAACAAAACCAACATCACTAGCAAGATCCTGTAAGGTATTTGGAAATAAGAAACTTTGAATTTCTTGAGCAAATAGTTGTAATTCATTAGATACAGAAATAGACATACAAAAACGCCATCCTTTCCTATGAATCTACAGAAACAACTTTTTTAACTTTATACAAAAAGCGCTTTTTCTTTGTCCCTATGTTTTTTCATTTTCCTTATAGAATTCTTATAATTGTCGTTTATTCTATACTCACAATATACGAGGAGGAAGATTAGAATGAATGAGATTATGTTAGAAACAAAAAATCTTTGCAAAACATTTCGAAAGCAAAGTGTGGTACAAAATATTTCGCTTTCTGTACCGAAACATTCAATCTATGGATTGTTAGGTCCTAATGGGGCAGGAAAATCGACCACTTTAAAAATGATAACGGGCATGCTTACGCCTACTTCTGGTGAGATTCATTTTGATGGTCATAGATGGACGCGGCACGATTTACATTCTATTGGTGCTTTAATTGAGTCACCTCCGCTTTATGAAAATTTAACAGCAAGAGAAAATTTGCTCGTTCGTACGACTGCTTTAGGATTGCCAAAGTCAAGAATTGATGAGGTATTGCGTGTTGTAGAGCTAGAGAATACAGGTAAAAAAAAGGCAGGGAAATTTTCGATGGGAATGAAGCAGCGATTGGGAATTGCCATTGCATTACTGAATCATCCGAAGCTTTTAATATTAGACGAACCAATGAATGGACTGGATCCTTTTGGCATACAGGAATTAAGAGAATTGATTCTTTCTTTCCCTAGCAAAGGAATTACCGTCATTTTATCCAGTCATATTTTAAGCGAAGTAAGTCAGGTTGCAGATCATGTTGGGATTATATCGAACGGTGTATTGGGGTATCAAGGAGAATTGAATAAGAATACTGATTTGGAAAGCTTATTTATACAAGTGGCGGGAAAATATAGAAGGGAGGCATAAGAAGTGATTCCATATCTTGTATCTGAAAAAATCAAAATCAGACATACTTTTTTAAATAAACTTATCTGGCTAGCTCCATTAGTTCCGATGCTGTTTGCTTTTTTATTATCAGGGGATTATTTTCAACTATCTAGTTACAACTGGTGGTACATTACTATTCTTCCAGGAATGCTTTCTTTAAGTTGTGTACTTCTTGCCGAGAAGGATAAAAAAATGAATAATCGGGCTATTTTATCTTTACCCATTTCATTAAAACAAGTATGGATTTCTAAAATATTATTGGTTTTAGGAATTTTGATCTGTTCCGGCATGATTTTTTTCTGTGGCATACAGTTATCTAGTTTACTAGTAAATAAAGAGAATTTCCAAATCATTCCTGTAATGAATGTATTATTAGGAAGCATTGTTTTGATCGTGACTTTTATGTGGCAAATTCCTATATGTTTGTTTTTAGGTAACAAGATAGGTCTATTTCCCACAATTCTATTAAATATGGGGGCAAATGTATTTTTAGGAATTCTATTTGCAACAAAAAGTATGTGGTGGATGAATCCATTCACATATCCAAGCAGACTCATGATTCCGATTGTAAAAATACTACCGAATGGTTTGTATGCAAAACCAGAGAGTGTAACGTTTACGCCAGAACTTCTTTCCTATTCTGTCATACTGCCAGGCGTGATCATTTCGGTAGTGTTGTTCATTTTGTTCACTTATATGACAACAAAATGGTTTGAAAAGCAGGAGGCAAACTAAAATGGGAGTCTTACCAAGGGGATTAAGAGCTGATTTTCTCAAGATGAAGAGTACGATTTTTTTCTGGATACACATATTGATGCCAATCATCGGGATTGTTCTGTTTTTAAGTTATTACTCCTTTTCAAAACTTGATTCTATGAGTAAGGTTCCAGGCTATATACAAGTATTATCAATAGCTTTTCCGCTCTTAATTAGTGTTGTATGTTCTTTTGTTGTGGAACAGGAAGCGTTAGCAGGGAACTTTACAGAACTTTTAGCAACAGAACACGGAAAGCGGAAAGCATTTATTAGTAAATTCTGTTTACTGTTAATATGCGGGTTTTGTTCGACTATATTGGCAGTCTTTGGGTTTGCAGCAGGTTTTCATTTTTTGTTAGGGCAGAATGAATTTCCCCTTTCTTTGTATTTTGAGATTTCCTTAATACTTTTTGGATGTCAAATCTTTATGTATCTATTTCATCTGTTCTTGAACTTTCGCTTTAGTAAAGGTGCTTCCATTGGAGTCGGCATTATAGAAAGTTTACTGGCAGCTTTAATGCTTACCGGGCTGGGAGAGGTTATTTGGAAATACATTCCGTGTGCGTGGGGGATGAGATTGTGTAGTAGTTTTTTTGAATACAGATTGAGACCTGATTCGTTTCATGCCTTACAAGGAGATACTCAAATGGGAGTAGTTATATGTATTTGCTCAACGATTATTGCGTTTGTTATGTCACTTATATGGTTTTCTTTTTATGAAGGGCGTAAAGAAATGTAAACACATTTTGTAAAAACATCATTATAATGAAAGGAGGAGGGGATCTGTATGGCAAAAATATTAGCAATTGATGATGAAGAAGGCATTCTTTATATTATAAAAAGCGCTTTAGAGAAAGAAGGATATGAGGTAACTGCCGTTCGTAATCCTCTTACAATTTCCAAGAACAAATTTTGTCATTATGATTTAATTCTATTAGATGTCATGATGCCAGAAATAGATGGATTTACACTCTGTCAGGAGATCCGAAACTTGGTAGATAGTCCTATTGTCTTTCTAACTGCTAAAACAATGGAAAAGGATCTGATCACAGGGTTTAGTCTTGGCGGAGATGATTATATTACAAAACCTTTTGGAATTGGTGAACTGCGTGCAAGAGTGTCAGCGCATGTAAGACGTGAACATAGGGAAAAGCAAAATGCCTTTTTTCTGTCAGGTCTTACATTTAATCTATCGTGTAAAGAAGTAAGGTATGACGATACAGTTATCCCGTTTACAAAAAGCGAGTATGGAATTAGTGAATATTTAGCTCTGAATCACGGTCAAGTATTTTCAAGAGAAAAGATTTATGAAAATGTTTTTGGATATGATGGCGACAGTGACAATCAAGTCATTGTGGAACATATTAAAAATATCCGCTATAAATTATCTAAGTATGGCATGAATCCAATAGAAACAGTGTGGGGAATCGGATATAAATGGAAAAAGTGAAAAGACAAATAAATCTCCGCAAAATTTTTATACGGTATATTTTCGCATTTTCAATAGGGACAATTGCTTTAGTCATTTTTCATCTTAGTTTGTTCAGTATTGGAGTTAACAGGGGGATGATTCTTCCGGCAAATTATTATGAGAAACAGATTGAATCGCAAAGAGACGCCATAGTAAAAGCGAAGCAGGGCGATGATCAGATTTTAAAACAATATAAATATGCTGTGTATGACTTTTCAGGAAACATCATTCAAGGGAATATTCATAAAAATGATGCGAGGAAAATATGGGATAACGTACAGAACAACGAAATAGGTGGCGATGGATACTACTATGCAGTTATAAAACGAAATAAAGATATTTGTGTCGTTTTATATACTTTGCATACGAGTTATAAAAATCCTGTGTTGCAGAAGTATTTACCAATCCCGGACATTTCTTTGATTCTCTCTTTTATCCTATTATTTGCGTTAGAAGTGTTATTTCTATCTCGTTCTTTTGGTAAATCATTGTCAAAGGAAATGCTGATTTTGAAAAAGGTAACCGATAAAATTCAAAAGGAAGATTTAGATTTTCAAGTAGAGCAATCTAGAATAATAGAAGTGAATGAAATATTAGATTCCTTAGTAAAAATGAAAGATGAACTGAACGATTCCTTACGTAAACAGTGGGAGATGGAAATGAATCGAAGGGAACAGATTGCTGCTTTAGCACATGATGTCAAAACTCCATTAACGATATTGAGAGGGAATGCCGAGCTGTTAAATGAATTTATGCTGGATTCGGATCAGGGGAAATGTAATGAGCATATTTTGAAAAGTGTTGCTGAAATGGAGATGTATATGCAATCTTTGCTCGATATTACGAAATGTGAGGAAGTTAATTCACTTCAATTTAAGCAAATAGAACTCCAAAACTTTATTGATCATATTATAGAAGAAAGTGCAATTTGTACTTTGGACAAACAGTTACATGTAATGAAAGAGGTTAAGGATATACCGAATTTTATTTATGCTGATGAGGTTGTTTTAAAAAGGGCCATTATGAATGTGATGATGAATGCCATTGAATATTCCCCGGTAAATGGTGATTTGCTGTTCACAGTTGAAACTAGTAATAGTAAGGTCCAGTTCATTATCGAGGATGCAGGAAGGGGATTTACAAAGGAAGAAATGAGTTCAGCTACAGAGCAATTTTTTAGAGGCGATAAAAGTAGAAACTCAAAACATCATCATGGAATCGGACTATATATTGCGAAAAACTTTGCAAAGCAGCATGGTGGAAATATTTACTTAAGTAATTCAGAAAAGCTGTGCGGTGCAAAAGTTGTTTTGGAAATATCAGTGTAGAAGGGATGCAGGAAGAGGCTTTGTTTATTTCATAATAGATGAGATTCTATAGAGAATGTGAGCGAATATGTGGTTCTATGGGCTATTTTACTTTGAGTTTGTGAAATGAAAAACACAGATTTTCCATTTAGGGGGTACTTTAAAATCTTAGGTTGATAACGATATGGCAGTACCCCTAAAATGATTATCTCCATCTTACTAAATCTCGATCTTCTTAATATATCCCAAATAAAGACACTTCTTTTCTCAAAGGAGTGTCTTTATTTGGGATATATAATATTGTTTAACGTAAATTCCCCTTAAAAAATATGCAACATTTTATACAAGTTTCTGTACCAAAACAGCCAAAATCAAACACAATAAACTGCATTAAATCAGTATTGTATAAAATCATGTCTAGGATGATAAAGAGAGAAAACGAAAAAACCTAATGACATCAAGGGATTCTCCGTTGTCCTTGCTACTGATAATGATGCGTTATGTTATATACTATATACATTCAAAATTGAATTTAGGTAGGCTACTAGGCATACATCCAATCTAAGCTTTGCCCCTGAGCATAAACTAGTTATAAGTCTAATTTTAAAAATAAGGAGTGAACTTCGAATCATGATATATATACGACAAATGCCACCTTATACCCTGAATCCTTGGGGGCTTCAAAATTGTTTGTATCGGTTCACGTATTTGCGGCTTAGAAACGGAGACAATTTCTGGTTTTTTTTAACGACTGTCGGGGAATCAAGAATTTACGGCTATAGGTTTTTCGGCGGAAGATGGAATCATTATTCGGTTGCTTTAAGCGATATTGTTTCCTTCCATTGTTCTCCTCCGACTCCAACTCTATATTAAAACACTGCGCCTGACCTTCGTAATCTGAACTAACACATTTTGAAGTAGCTAGATTTCGATCCCAAGCATAAAGTGTAGAACTTCCGAGAACGAATTTTACGTCAACTAGCACCTCTTACGGGGGAGCTAGTTGTTTTTTTACAGTAGCAAAGCTGAAATTTCATTGTTAGGAAATGTCTTATCTTATAAAATCCGCGTTTTTCCGTCAGTACCCCATCGCCATCAACTTAAGAATTCAGAATTGCCCCAAAACGACAAAGCTAGCTTTCTTGGATACTATCAATAATGTGCGTTATGTAAACTTCATATGTATATTGTATACGATCTTTTTATTTAAATATAAGGCAGTTGAAACAGGGGTTCTCCAACCTTTAGAGAATTATTAATAATAAACTTAAAAAGGTATCAAGAGTGGTGAATGAATGGGAAAGAAATTCGATTTTTATATAGACGCGGAAACAGAAAAATGTATAACAACCAGGCTTCGGACTGCCGGCTGTGTTTTTGCAGAAGATGAGGCGCAATTGCTTATCTCAGAGGCACAAACACAGGAAATACTCACCGACATGGTGGAACGACGAGTAGCTGGTTTTCCATTGGAACACATCATTGGTTGGGCAGATTTCTGTGGTACTCGGATAGCTGTGGAACCAGGAGTTTTCGTTCCTCGCCGCCGTACTGAGTTTCTTGTCCAACAGGCAGCTTACCTTGCTATGCCAGGAGCTATCATAGTTGATTTATGCTGTGGTACAGGTGCGGTGGGCGCTGCACTGGCTAGAGTTCTAGGTGAGGTCGAGTTGTATGCAGTCGACATAGATTCAGCCTCAGTGAGATGTGCTTGTAACAATATTAATTGGGTCAAAGGTAATGTGTACGAAGGTGATCTCTACCATCCACTTCCAACTAAACTGCGTGGGTGCGTCCATATTTTGGTCGCAAACGCACCCTACGTACCTACAGAGGCAATTAAGCTGTTACCTCGAGAAGCCCGAAAATATGAGGCAAGGGTGGCACTCGACGGTGGAGCGGAAGGACTAGATGTCCAGCGACGGGTAGCTGCTGAGGCATCACTCTGGCTGGCCCCTGATAGCCATCTACTTGTTGAGACTAGCCAACGACAGGCATCGCAAACTGTTGAGATATTTGCTCAAAACGGGCTAATCCCACAGGTGAAAAATTGTGACGAACTGGATGCTACTGTTGTAATCGGAACTCGACCATCTCTTTAGAGTGAATACGGATAGCTAGACATTACCACAAATAAAGGCCCAAGAATCTATAAATTCTTGGGTCTTTATTTGTACTTCCGATATCGGGATCTGGCTTATTTTCTTCTTGATAGAGTGAATACTTTAGTTGAATAAAATTCACCACTAAAAGAAACTTTGTTATGACCTATTTAGTTGCAGGGGTAGCTTGTGTAGTTATAGGGACACACTTTTTATTTTCACAGTTGAGTGTGTATGAAATTCGTATGTTAAAAAAGAAGTTGTATTTTTAAAAGTAAACAAAGCTATACTACACTTAACTTTTCCTATTAAGAATAGTGCTACGATTGTGGTTTCTGATTCGTCATATGATAAATTTCCGAATATAAGAATGTAAGGTGATCCTATGGTAGTTAAAAAGATCTACGGATTTTTAGTGAATAATTGGGAAGAAATAAAAGGAGTTACAAAAAAGGTAGGAGACAACAATGGGGATAGTTGTTTTTAAAAATATTTAGAAAATCCAGTTGACACCCATGCTACTCGGTGATACAATGTACTTGTAATAAGTGATGCTGAATAGTGTATTTTCTCAAAAGCTATTCAGTAAAAAATTCGCCTTGGTACTCTGTAATACTGAATATAAGTCAGACAGAATAGAGGAGGTAGAGGAGGAACTTAACATGGAAAATTTAACTGAAATGCTGAAAGGTTCACTGGAAGGTTGTGTGCTGGAAATCATCAGCCGCCATGAAACCTATGGCTACGAGATTACCCGCCACCTGAACGAGCTTGGGTTTACCGAAGTTGTGGAAGGGACGGTCTATACTATCCTTGTGCGATTAGAAAAGAAAAAACTTGTGAATATAGAAAAGAAACCGTCAGATATGGGGCCGCCCCGCAAGTTTTACTCACTTAATGAGGCTGGTCGCCAGGAACTTGAATTGTTTTGGAAAAAATGGGATTTTGTATCATCAAAAATAAACGTCTTGAAGTCAATCTAGCTTCATAAGATATTCCATCCGATATTTTTGGAGGGTCTTATGAAGCTTTATAAAAAAGGAGGAAAATAACATGATGGAAATGTTCAAAAAAATGATTGGTGATAAAAAAGAGTACAAAATGATGATGGCACGGGTTGGAGCCCTGCCAGAGGACTACCAGTTTGTATTTAAGAAAATTCAAAACTACATGTGGAATTTCTCAGCGGGAAACGGGATGGATATGCTACACATACAGTATGAATTAATCGATTTGTTCGAAGCCGGTGCGGCGGAAGGGAGACAAGTGCTAGAAATCACTGGGGACGACGTGGCGTCCTTTGCTGACGAATTAGTGGCAAATGCTAAAACATATGTCTCCAAGTATCGTGAAGATTTGAATCAAAGTATCATGAAGCGGTTGAGAAAAAAATAAATTTAATAAATAGTACCGACTGATTAGCTGGTTACAAATGTGAATTACTGCCATTGCTATTCAGTTATACTTTTAACACGGTACTAAGTAATACAGATTATCAGTCAGACTAGATAGGAGAGTATAGGCAATCTGCTCCGCAAAGCGCTTTTTATAAGGAGGAAAAAAGTATGAGCAATGCAGCGATTTCTGTAAAAGGGTTAAAAAAATCCTTTAAAGACAAGGAAGTCTTAAAGGGGGTGGATTTTGAGGTGCAGCGTGGCTCCATTTTCGCACTGCTGGGCTCAAATGGAGCAGGCAAGACGACGACGGTCAACATCCTCTCGACACTGATGAAGCCCGATGACGGTGAAGTAGGTATTTGTGGCTTTAACGTCCAGCGCCAACCAGATCATGTTCGCCAAAGCATCAGCCTAACAGGGCAGTTTGCAGCTTTAGACGGCATGCTCACCGGGCGGGAAAACCTAATGATGATCGCCAAGTTGCGTGGAGTCTCCAATCCCGCTCAAGTCGCCGATAATCTGCTTGCAAGATTCAGCCTAACCGATGCGGCAAATCGCCGGGCAGATACGTATTCCGGCGGGATGAAGCGCCGGCTTGACATTGCCATGAGCCTGATCGGGACGCCAGCAGTCATTTTTCTCGACGAACCGACGACAGGGCTTGATCCCGAAGCGCGAATTGAAGTGTGGGATACTGTCAA
The DNA here is from genome assembly GCF_000482345.1 of Bacillus sp. UNC437CL72CviS29. Taxonomy (NCBI): domain Bacteria; kingdom Bacillati; phylum Bacillota; class Bacilli; order Caryophanales; family Bacillaceae; genus Bacillus; species Bacillus sp. UNC437CL72CviS29. Next base: position 26,967 of record NZ_AXVB01000016.1, read on the forward strand.
GAAGCTGGCCGACGGCGGCACAACCATCTTGCTTACAACCCAGTACCTGGAGGAAGCTGAACAACTGGCGGACCGTATCGCCATCCTACATGGTGGGAAAATCATCACGACCGGTACCCTTACCGAACTCAAAGAGAGGTTCCCGCCAGCGAAAGTGGAGTACATCGAGAAGCAGCCGACATTGGAGGAAATTTTCCTCGCGATTATCAGCAAAAAGGAGGAGATGTAAATGAAAAGTAAAACAGGGGTATTACTAGGGCGTTTAATGCGCAACATCATGCGCAGTCCGGATACGATTATCACGGTGGCGATTACGCCGATTATGATGATGCTGCTGTTTGTCTACGTATTTGGCGGGGCCATAGAGACAGGGACGGACAACTACGTCAATTATTTATTGCCGGGAATCTTGCTGATGGCTATCGCATCCGGCGTTGCTTACACTTCCGTCCGGCTGTTTACGGATGTAAAGAGCGGGCTGATGGCGCGTTTCATTACCATGCCCATCAAGCGCTCGTCGGTATTGTGGGCTCACGTATTGACCTCGCTTGTTTCCAATCTGCTTACTATCGTGGTGGTTATCCTCGTCGCGCTCTTGATGGGCTTCCGTTCCAGCGCGGATATCCTGGATTGGCTCGCGGTAGCTGGGATACTCGGGCTGTTTACGCTGGCGCTGACATGGCTGGCAGTCATTCCCGGATTGACCGCGAGATCTATGGAGGGGGCGACAGCCTACTCGTACCCGCTGATTTTCCTGCCGTTTATCAGTTCGGCCTTTGTCCCCACCGAAACCATGCCTAAAATTGTCCGTGCGTTCGCTGAGAACCAACCCGTGACTTCAATCGTGAATGCGATTCGTGCCCTCTTGTATGAAGGGCCTGTTGGCAACGATATTTGGATCGCGCTTGCTTGGTGTGTAGGCATTATGGTCCTCGCTTACTTCTTTGCCAATAAAGCATTTAAACGCCAGTTAGGATAAGTACACCATCGGTTCGGTGTCTCGTGGCAACTAAATCTTCCGAAATAAAATATGTGTTTGGAAAAGCGCGGAAAAATTGTCCGTGCTTTAATTATTTGTCATGTTTTCAAGATAACTTAACTGGTACTGTGATATTGTTTCTTGATTAAACAAATCAGCATCGAAAACACTTTATATAAAACTTCAAATATTGTTCACTATTCCACAAAATTTCTTCCAAATTTTATGTTATGATTAACCAGTAATGATGATTAAACACTTGAATTTGGTACAATAATTGGCCATAACAGTGAGAACAAAAGTTGTGAGATGAACGCATTAAAATACTAAAGGGGAGATCACATATGAAAGCAGTAGTGGTTAATAAAAACAGCAAAGCAAACATTGATGTTATTGACAAAGAATTGCGTCCGTTACGCTCAGGCGAAGCATTAGTAGATGTAGAGTATTGTGGAGTTTGTCATACTGACTTGCACGTTGCGAATCATGATTTTGGTAACACAGATGGCCGCATCCTTGGTCACGAGGGTGTAGGTATTGTAACTAAAATTGCTGATGATGTTACTTCACTTAAAATTGGGGATCGTGTAAGTATCGCATGGATGTTCCAATCTTGCGGACGTTGTGAATATTGCGTAACTGGTAGAGAAACATTCTGTCGTGAAGTTAAGAATGCTGGTTATACAGTAGATGGCGGCATGGCTGAACAATGTATCGTTACTGCTGATTATGCGGTAAAAGTACCAGAAGGATTAGATCCTGCCGAGGCATCATCAATCACATGTGCGGGCGTAACTACATACAAAGCTATTAAAGTATCAAACATTAAACCTGGTCAACCTATCGTAATCTACGGTTGTGGTGGATTAGGTAACCTCGCTATTCAATATGCTAAGAATGTATTTGGTGCAAAAGTAATTGCAGTAGATATCAATGATGACAAATTAGCATTAGCTAAAGAGGTTGGTGCCGATATGACTATCAATCCAATTACTCAAGGTCCTGCTGATAAGATTATTCAAGAGACGATTGGTGGCGCTTATGCTGCTGTAGTAACAGCGGTTTCTAAAGTAGCCTTCAACTCAGCAGTTGATGCGGTACGTGCTTGCGGAAAAGTAGTTGCGGTAGGTTTACCAGTAGAAACTATGGACTTAAACATTCCACGACTTGTACTAGACGGAATTGAAGTAGTTGGTTCTCTAGTTGGTACTCGTAAGGACTTAGAAGAGGCATTTATGTTCGGTGCAGAAGGAAAAGTAGTGCCGGTTGTTCAAACTTGCCCATTAGAGGATGTACAAGATGTATTCGAAGAAATGGAACAAGGTAAGATTCAAGGTCGTATGGTAATCGATTTTAAACAGCATAAGTGTAATTGCGAGTGTAAATAATTTATTTTGTTTCAACTATCGTTGGTACGATTCTCTTAGTAAATATTAAAAAGGTAGCTTCTTGGGCATAAGTCCGGTATTGAACCGGATTTATGCCTTTTAATTTTGTCTAGTTCTGTTTGGATTTGAATCAATATTGTGGACACAAAGAAGTTAAATCTAAGTTACATTTTTAGCTAGATCTTCTATTGCTTGGTAAGTTTCATAGTACTTCAACAAAGGAGGAAGTTGTTACAGAAGCAATGTGCATTTAATTATGCTTGTAAAAAAAAATAAGACAAATAATTTTCTAGTTATTTAAGTTAGTATAAATATGTAAAAATTATATATCGATACATGTATATAATCTAGTATGATTCATATCGAGGTTTTTAACATACTTCAGCATATTAGCTTTATACCCTAAAGATGAAAAAAGAAATCTTTTATTTCTATAAGATCTCTTTTTTTTATGCAATCCATATAAATGACTCATATACCGAACATACTTCCAATACATGAATCATTTGTATAAATTGCATTGAGTATGACTCCTAAAAAAATTATAGGACATACCTCTTAAGTAGATTAAAAAACTAAGTACTTGATACATTTCATATTTCATTTAAATATAGCTAAATCTTTTGAATGAAATTTGTAGAATAACTTTTCCATAAATTATCTTCATCGTTTTAAAAATACTCGATTAGATAATCATAGAAGAAAACAATTTGGATAGGAACAAATTGTTTTCTTCTGGAGGGTACAACAAAGAAAGAGTAGGAAAGCAATACATAAACATGCCAATCAAAAGGAATGGAACAAACTGACAAAAAACAAAAACTGAAAAATCAGAAAATTAAATCACTAAGGGTGCCTATTTACTCTCTCTTTGTGAGTATAAGTTTAACATTAATAATAAAATAAAACAACAAAAAAATACAAAATTCTGATAAAATCGACATTTTTCTAACGGATAATTGTGTAATGTGTTTTTTGTGAGCAGTGTTTTATTTAAAATCGTTTTAAATCTGTTATAAAGGTATTAACTAAAAGTGCCTATTTTCATGTAATTCTGCATATCTAAATAAGGGATCATAGTGTGAGGTATGGTGTTAAATTATACTATAAATATTTTCTTTATAATAAACTTAATCTAGTTAAATTTTAAAAATTCATTTCGATATAGAAATATCAAGTTATAATTGTTTTGATTACTTAAATGATGTTTAACAATAGTTTTTTTAGTATAACAATTCTTTTTTGTTTAAATAAATAAATTTTAAGGTGATTAAGTATTATTATGTAATTCTATGATTTACTTATAAAAAACTTAGTGTTTTAATAAGGGTGTAAGGTCCTTACAACTCATAAGATGCAAAAAAGAGATCAAAATTTTTATTTATCTTTGATGAAGCTTCCAAGAGGGATAGTTTTATAGAGAAGTAATATGTACAGATAGTTATAATCTACAATTACATTCTCGTAATTAACATCAAAATAACCATTTATACAGATAATTAGTTATAAAGTCGTTTTTCTAAAAATAGAATAAAACACTTAGAGTTTAATCTAAATGTTTTATCAAGAGATATTAACCAATAGGAGGAATTAACATGAAAAAAACGTTAGTCGCAGGTTTATTGGCTACAGCAGTATCCACAAGCTGTTTCACACCTGTAAATGCTTATGCTGCAGAAAGTAAGCAACCTCAATTTAAACAAACAAGTGTTCAGAACTTTCTTGCTGTGAATACACTATCAAATTCAATCAGATCACTGGGCTCAAACACTCCTTTAATACAAGGATATGGATTAGTTATCTTAAAACAACCAGACTTTAAAGTAAATGCTATGAGTAGTTTAAACACTGATCAAAAAATTGCAAGAAAACATGTTCAAGACTGGATGGATGAATATAATCCTAAAATCTTCAACTTAAATCAAGAAATGATGTCATTTAGTACAATGTTTAATAACTATTATAGTAAATTAAATGAATTAGCTGGAAAAGTGAATGAAGATCAGAAAGCAAAAGAAGAATTTGTAAGTGCTTTCAATGCACTTCAAGAAGAAGTGCAAACGATTCAAGATGATATGGGGCAAACTTCAGTAGACTTAAACTGGTATAAAGATGAATTGGTTCAAGATAGCGAAAGTCTTACTAAAAGAGCTAACACAGCTATTGAATCTTTAAATGGTTCAAATGGAGAGATTGCACAACTAAGAGCACAAATTAAACAAATTCAAGAAGAGATTCAAAATGAACTTACAAAAATTTTAAATCGAGCAAAAGAAATTAGAGGAACTTCTTTGAGCGTTGGAAAGCAGGCTGTTGAGATTAGTAAAACAGCACTTGAAACTAAAACAATAGAATTTAGTTCTATTGAAAGCCTTGGTGACACAATTGAAAATTCATCAGATGCTCATATACGAGAAGCTAGTAATAATATTAAACAAAAAAGACAACAATTAATCCCATTAATACAAAAGTTATCACAAAATGAAATTCAAGCAACTCAAATTACTCTTATTGAAGATCAAGTAGGTAGCTTTACAAGTTTAATTAAGAGACAACTTAAGACTTTTGACGTTTTAGTGAAAGATTGGAAAGCGTTAAATGAAACAATGACTCAAATGAAGATTAATTCGGATGCAAATGCAAAGATTGATTCAATGGCATTACAAACACAATTAACACAGCTTAAAAAATTGAATGATGAATTGAATAAGCAAACAACTCAATATGAAGAATTCGTTACAAAAGTAAAAGTAAACTAAGCTTCATTTTAGAATGAAGACTAACTTGAATCATATAAGGAGAGAAAAACATGGCAAAAAAACCTTATAAAGTAATGGCTTTATCCACATTAATAGCAACAATGGCAGCAGCTAATATCATGCCGACATATGCTTCTGCAGCGGAAAATACAGCAAAACCAGCTGCTGTTCATGCTAAGGCAACTGATGCAACAGGCACGCATGCTGAGTATTCATTAGGACCAGATGGTCTTAGAGAAGCATTAGAAAAAACAGGGTCAAATGTTTTGACAATGGATTTGTATGCTTTAACAATTCTTAAGCAAGCTAATGCTAATTTTAATGATATAACTACAATTGACGATGCTTTAAAAGCAAAAATCATTGAACATCAAAAACTTGCTAGAGGAAATGCGAATGAATGGTTAGATACTCTAAAACCACAACTAATTTCTACAAACGAGAATATCATCAATTACAGTGACCAATTTAAAAATTATTATAAGACTTTACAAAATGCTGTAGATATAGCTGTAGAAAAAGGGGACACAGAAAAACTAACGGCTGGACTTACACAATTAACTGAAAGTATTTCAGCTAATAAAAAAGAAGTAGACGATCTAGTGAAACAGCTGAAAAGTTTCCGTAGCAAAATGGCATCTGATACACAAAGCTTTAAAGACGATGCCAACCAAATCACGTCTGTTTTAGCTAGTCAAGATGCTGGAATACCTCTTCTAGAAAAACAAATCTCGGCAAATATGGAGAGCATTAATAAAAATAATGCAATTCTTATTTCAGCATCTGTATCAACAGCTCTAGGCCCAATGGCTATTATAGGTGGTGTAGCATTAATTGCTACTGGTGTAGGAGCTAAAGCGGGCGCTGTACTTATTACAGTCGGTGTAGGCGCTACGGCACTGGGTGTAACAGGAGTTGTGTTAGCAAAACAAGAAATTGATAGAGCGCAGGGAGATATTCAAAAACTCACTGGGGATATTTCAAACATAAAATTACAGGTAGTTGGATTAACAAATCTTAAAAAGCAAACTGAAAGTTTATCAGAGACTATTGATATTGCTATTGATTCACTTCAAAATATTTCAAACCAGTGGCAAACAATGGGATCAAAATATAATTCTTTACTTAAAAACGTTAACAAAGTTAAACCAAACCAGCTTGGATTTATAAAAGAAAATCTCCAGACAGCAAACGATAGCTGGGAAAAAATTCAAAAGTATGCTGAAGATATTCAAAATAGTGAAATTAAAGTAGCAGAGAATAACTAGTAATATTTACTCAAAAAAGGTTAGAAAATAAAATTATTCGAAATAAAAGAATTTATCAGCGTAAAAGATAAGTGATGCGAGTCTCCTGTTCAATCTTGAGCAGGAGATTTCCTATATAGAGATTTAACTAGATACGAATTATAGAAGAGCCCTTATAAACTTTATTTAAATCTATATAGATTCAAAAGGTACTTTTTTTACAAGAATTATAACGTGTTTGTAGTAAGTGATAAAACCTTATGAATTCCATAAAATCCGTGATACATATGAAAGAGAAGGTGAGGAATGATGAATAAAAAATTATATAAGAAAATTGCTTTATCTATGGCTATTACCGGAATGGCAACAAGTAGTGTAATGCCACTTCATACTTTAGCAGCAGAACAAACCGGACAATCACAACAGCAAGAAAGCAATAGTGAAACTTCTCTTGTTCCTGAGGGATTTAAAGAAGCAATAGGCCAAATGGCAGCTAATACATTTGTTATGGATTCATATGCCCAAACACTTCTTAAGCAACAACAAACGGACCTGAGTGGAATCAGCTCTATAAATGGTGATTTGCGAGCAAACATGATCAAACATCAAAAAGATGCACAAACGAATGCAACATATTGGTTAGAAGACTTAAACCCACATATTATGAAAAACGCTCAACATATTGTGGATTATAATAAAGCATTTCAAATACATTATAAGAATTTACTAGCTGCTATAAATCAACAGGACACAGTAAGCTTTAAAAATGAATTAGAAACATTGCATCATAGTATTTTGAATAACACCAATGAAGTGGATGAATTACTAAAAAAACTGAAGGCATTTCGAAATAAAATGTTAGAAGATACAAGAAGTTTCAAAGATGACTCAAACCAATTGACATCTATTTTAGAAAGTACAAATGCTGGCATTCCGTATTTACAGCATCAAATCAATAGTTATAACGATCTCATTAAGAAAAGTAATGATATGATTATTGCTGGAGGAGTCTTGGTATTATTCACTTTTGGAGCTAGTATAGCAATGATTGCTACCGCTAAAAGCAATATTTCATCTGCAGAGCAAGAAATACAAAAATTACAGTCTAGGATTTCTGGAGCACAGCAAGAAGTGGCTATTTTAACAGATGCCAAAAATAAAACTGCACATATGTCTGATACAATTGATACAGCAATTACTGCTCTTCAGAATATATCGAATCAGTGGCATACAATAGGAAGTAAATATAGTAAATTGTTGACTAGAGTTGAAAAAATGAACCGTGATGATTTTACATTTATGGAAGAGGATTTGAATACAGCTAGTGATAAATGGGAAGATATTAATAATTATGTGAATAAATTATTTGCAGGTGCAGAAAAAATGAAACAATAACAGTAACAACGGGAGAAAAAAATAAGCAAGTGCGTGGCTACAACAGTTAGGAAATTATCATTAGAATTATTAGGAAAGTAATAATTGCTCATCGAAAATTGATACATTTATTTCAAAGAGGTCCTTTAAAATAAAAGAACCTCTTTTTTCAGTTTAGGGGTATATCCCAATTGGCATATGCTTAGATGATGAAGTATGTTAGAAACTTAATTGTCAATTATAGTATCTATGCGTTTTATTATTAGTGATTAGGAAATCCTTTACAATGTAAGCGTTTTCTTTTATAATAATAATGGGTTGGATGGCACGCGTGGCTGTCAAGGTATTTAGCGTAGGTGGGGCTAATACTATAAAAAAATATGATTTTTTCACTATTATTGATTTTTACATATATTAGTTTTTACTTTAAATAGGTATGTATTGTATGAAAGAAGAATCTCTTCACAGGATGAACTGTACCCCGAATCGTGGATACTTAAAAAAGTCCATGATTCGGGGGTCTTTGTGTTTTTGCACCTATTCCTTGTTATAATGAAAACAATGATAAAAGTAAGGTACGGGAAATGGGTAAAATTATTTTTAATGAAATTCAAATGAAACAGCTAGAGAAGAATAAAAATCTCGTGAAGGTATCAGAACGTTCTCTTACCTTTTGTTCGGATGGATTGGACATCAATGGGTTTGTTGTGAAGTCAATGATTAAGGTGAAATGAATATAAACTAATAAATAAACGTTTACATTCAAAAATAAAGAAATCCCGAGATTCTTTTTTATAGATCAATAATATATATTATTCAATTATTGAAAAGGAACGTCGTATATAAACCATGTTCCATTTTTTTGATACATATGGAATTGAATGTCTGTACCTATCCATGGGGGCATATTAATAACGGCGGAATCCTTATAATCTTTGTCTATTATTACGGATGATCTTGCAAATTTAAAAGATGATAGAATTGTTTCATGAAATTTAGGTGCCTCTTTAAAAATTGTTTCTTTTCTCCGGTCATTTTTTTGTCATTTTTATAGAAAAGATAAGTTGTTTCATAATTTTTTTCTTGTATCGAATGTAAATATAATCTTACTACTGTTTTAGGTTCTTGCTCTTTTAGTGTATAAATATCTTGGGATTTTTGTAATTCATTATATAACTTTTTTTCTGTATGATTTAAATCTGTTAAATAAGGTGAAAGAGGAAATACAAACCCAAGAATAATGATTACTAAAATTAATAAACCTAGCTTTTTCTTGTTCATCTAAAAGCTCCTTATCTTGTTGCTTACAATATATAAATATTTTAATTTAATATAATGAGGTTTTGCTAGGCTTTTTATTAAAAATAGATTTTTTTGTTTGCCTTTTATTATTTACAACTTTGAATAAAATAAAAATTACATGGAAGTTTCTCGAGTTAAAAAGAAACATTACGTACGTTTGAAGAGAAATTACAGGAAAGAATGAATATGTTGCTGTAGCAGGAGTAGATATTTACGGGTATTAATCTCTTGTTTAATATGTTTAATTCATTTTTTTAACACATAATATAGATAAATATGGTAAAATGGTAATTGGATGGGAGTCCAGCACTTATATTATTAAAATTAAAGTGGTTATCAAGTCAGAAAAAGGCACCTTTAAGGTGCCTTTTTCATTTCAGTGGTGAAATAATAAATAAAAATGAAAATCTTTATGAATGGGGTATCTTCTTAGTAATCATTTTTTCTGTTCCCCTTATTTATCGTGCTGAGAAGTTGTACAACCTGTATCAGAGGGGAACTGGAAATGCAACGCCAGATTGTTGAAAATCCTCATTTAAATCTTATTCAAGATAAGCACTCAATTAGTGCAATAATATTTTTTGTTACTGCTTCAGCTGGAGTAAATGCTTCGGTTATAGTTTGTCACTATTTGGGTTATAAATCAGTCCATTTATCTTTATCAATCTTTATTATAAATTATCAAACTTTATTTTAAATCTACAGTATAAACATTGTATGAAAGTTTGTTACCCTTATTAAATAGAAACTTGCTTTATAGAATAATTTTTTTATATGATAAAGTGGGCTTATGCTTAAATGAAAAAAGGAGAGTGACCCAGATGACAAACCAAAATGAAACGAACGCTTTACCACCAAAAACATGTACGATTGAACGTCTCATCACGATTCAGGAGGACATTGAAAAAGTGCTTGCAGGACAGAAAACGGCTACTCGCCGCAACGGGAGATATGCGGATGTCGGGGAAGTGATGGAACTTCAAGGTCACCGGTATGTTGTGGAGAAGGTCTATTCGCAGTCACTTGGCGAATTGACTGATGAGCATGCCCGTCAAGAAGGCTATGCGAATGTGGAGGAATATAAGCAATCTATTCTGTCTCTTCACCCCGGCATGCCGTGGCTGCCAAATATGAGAGTTTGGGTTCATGAGTTCCGTCCCATCGAAGGTTAATGTGATATAAGGATGGACATGTTGTATCGACTGCTTCTGTATATACATATTTTCAGTGCAATCTTATCCATCGGCCCATTTTTTGTATTGCTTCCGCTCATCAAAAAACTGCGGGCTTCAGAGGACCAAGCACAGCAGGCTTATCTGGATGTATTCCGATTTTCGGTCAGGCTGGCCAAGCATGCCGGGCATGTGCTGGTTACATCCGGGGTTCTGCTTGTACTGGCGGGCCCTTGGACTTGGAGGACCCCTTGGATAGTGATGACCCTTATTCTCATGGCGAGTTCATTATTTTTCCTGGCCCGCGCCTTTTCGCCGACCATTCGGAAATTCAGCGAAACGGGCCAAGACAAGGACGCCTTGATTCAATTGTTGCGGCGTTCCGTTTGGATTTACATTGTTCTTTTAATGGCGATGTTATGGTTCATGGTGACAAAGCCTGCGTTGTGGCAGGGGTGATAGGTCTAGGGCGAATAGCGGCTTTGTGTGATTGCCGTTTGAATTCGCTGGGCGGCATGGAACAAGGACAAGCCAAAACTGGCTTGTCCTTGTTGTAGTTACGCTTTGAAGAGGTGATGGAATAGCCTTTTACGATCTGGACCTATTATCCCAAAGCAAGGTTTTTGCCTGAGTTGCGCAGTTTTATCATTTTGAGGTAGTATTACTTTGTTTTTGTTGAACATTTAGATAGGATATTCTTACTTGTGAATGCGTGAAAAATTTAATTAAAAAATATGAAAGTTTTTTGATTTGTTACATATATTTTAGTGAAAGGCCTTTCACCATTTTATCACCTAGGGGGCAATCATAATGAAATTTTTGTCGTACCTTACAGTAATTCTGGTGATTCTTGGCGGTTTGAATTGGTTGTTTGTTGCATTGGATTATAATGTAGTTGAGAAATGGTTTGGTTCTACACCAGTTCTTGTTGATACCATTTATTGGATTTTTGGTCTTGCTGCTCTTTATCAAATTTATGATCGGTTCTTTACGGATAATTAGCTCTTATAAATTTATGAATGGAGTGTTAAGCGAAAGGCTTAACACTTTTTTGTATTTTTATGAATACAAATGTATCTGCAAACGGTTCCATTGCGTCTTGCACCTTAATAAGGCAAAACAAATTGACCGTATATTTTATATGGGTTATAATTCAGAAAGTTTAAAAAATAATAAATATAGAAACAGGGAGGTTATACAGTTGATGGAGAGAGTTTACAATTTTTCAGCAGGACCATCTATACTCCCTTTGCCAGTTTTAGAAAAAGTGCAAAAGGAGCTTTTGAATTATAACCGGACAGGCATGTCTATTATGGAAATGAGTCACCGATCTTCAGAGTTTCAAAATATTATAGATGAAGCAAGTAGCTTGCTTCGTGAATTGATGTACATTCCCGAGAATTACGACGTTCTATTTTTACAAGGAGGGGCATCCCTGCAGTTTTCAATGGTTCCATTAAATTTAATGAATGAACATAAAAGAGCTGGATATGTCCTTACAGGGTCATGGTCTAAGAAAGCCTTACAGGAGGCTCAGAAAACTGGAGAAGTAGAAGTTATTGCTTCATCGGAAGAAAATCAATTTTCAACGATTCCACATGTTGATGTTTCAATGATTACGAAAGAACTAGATTTTGTTCATATAACAACGAATAATACGATTGAAGGAACCAAATATGTTGAATTACCAAAATTAGAGAATATTCCACTTATTGCTGATATGTCTTCAAATATTTTATCTGAAGAATACGATGTAGAGAAATTCGGTTTCATCTATGCAGGAGCACAAAAGAATTTAGGACCAGCAGGACTAACAATTGCAATTATTAGAAAAGACTTAATTGGTAAAGCGGATACCTCTTGTCCGACAATGTTAAACTATGAAACTTACAGTAAAAATAATTCCTTATATAATACACCACCATCCTTTAGTATTTATGTGACGAAGCTAGTATTAGAATGGTTAAAGGAGCAGGGAGGGGTATCTGCGATTGAAGAACAAAATAGAAAAAAAGCAGCGATTCTATACGATTTCCTAGATGAATCGAAATTATTTACTTCACCGGTTGATCCTGTATATCGTTCGCTTATGAATATTCCATTTACAACACCATCCAATGATTTAAATAAGCAATTTTTACAAAAAGCTAATACGTTAGGGCTTGTTACATTGAAAGGTCATCGCTCGGTTGGTGGCATGCGGGCTAGTATTTATAATGCGATGCCAGTAGAAGGCGTTCAACAATTAGTAGATTACATGAAGGGTTTTGAGCTAGAGAATAGATAGGGAGATGGGGAAATGTTTCGCGTTCAAACATTAAATCAGATTGCTGAAAAAGGTTTGCAAATTTTTGACGGAGAGCGATATGAAGTTGGAGAAGGATTAGAACATCCCGATGGTATATTACTACGGAGTTTTTCCTTACATCAAGAAGGTTTTTCAAAGGATTTAAAGGCGATTGCAAGAGCGGGGGCTGGTGTAAATAACATTCCTGTAGAACGTTGTACAGAAAGAGGGATTGTTGTTTTCAATACACCAGGGGCAAATGCGAATGCAGTAAAAGAGCTTATTCTTGCAGGTCTTATTATGTCATCACGTAATATTATAAGTGGGGTTAGTTGGGCAGCTGGGTTAGAAGGTCAAGAAGTTCCGCAGCTTGTAGAAGCAGGGAAAAAACAATTTGTGGGATCAGAGATTGCAGGAAAACGACTTGGTGTTATCGGACTTGGTGCGATTGGAGCTCTTGTCGCAAATGATGCATTATCTCTTGGTATGGATGTTGTAGGGTATGATCCATATATATCTGTTGAAACAGCATGGCGCTTATCAACACAAGTACAACGTGCATTTAGTTTAGATGAAATCTTTTCGACATGTGACTACATTACATTGCATATTCCACTGACAGATCAAACGAGAGGGATAATTGGAGAACATGCTGTGCAAACAATAAAAAAGGGTGTCCGTCTCTTTAACTTCTCAAGAGGAGAACTTGTGGATGAAGTTACGTTAGCAAAAGCTTTAGAAGAAGGGATCATTAATCATTACGTAACTGATTTTCCAAATGAAAATGTAATAAAAATGAAAAATGTAACGGCAACTCCACATCTTGGAGCCTCCACATATGAGTCTGAAGAGAATTGTGCGATTATGGCAGCTCGCCAGTTACGTGATTATTTGGAAACAGGAAACATCCATAACTCAGTAAACTATCCAAATGTGGAACTGCCTTATGTTGGAAAGAAACGAATTACAATTATGCATCAAAACGTTCCAAACATGGTGGGGCAAATTACAGGGTGTTTAGCGGAACATCATATTAATATAGCTGATATGATAAACCGTAGTAAAGGCTCTTTTGCATATACAATGATTGATATTGATAATGGAATTGATGATATAATTAAAGAAAATGTAGTTGGAAATATAAAGGGGATTACAGGTGTAGTAGCTGTTCGAATGATTGTATAAAGGAGAGAGAGATTTGGCGACAATTCGACCGTTCAGGGCAATTCGTCCAGTATCTGATAAGGCTGCACAAGTTGCAGCACTGCCGTATGATGTGTTAAATAGTAAAGAAGCAAGAGAAATTGTAAAGGGAAATCCATATTCCTTTTTACATATCGATAAAGCTGAAATAGATTTAGACCCAGCCGTTTCACCATATGAAAACAGCGTATATGAAAAGGCAAGTGAAAATCTACAACGTTTAATCCAAGAAGAAGTATTGATTCAAGATGAAGAGCCATGTCTTTATATTTATCAATTAACAATGCAAGGGCGAACGCAGTCTGGACTTGTCGTTTGTACATCAATTGATGAGTATACCGATAATACAATAAAAAAACATGAGCGGACTCGTCACGAAAAAGAACAAGATCGTATTCGTCATGTAGATGTATGTAATGCGAATACTGGTCCTATTTTTTTAACATACCGCACAAAAGAAGCTGTAACAAAGTTAATTGCAAATTGGCAAGAAAATCATACGCCAATTTATCAATTTACTGCCGATGATGGTGTGGAGCATGTAATATGGAAAATCGCAGAAAATGATGCGATTTCGGCATTGGTAGAATTATTTGAAGAGATTCCATCCCTATATATTGCAGATGGGCATCATCGCTCAGCATCTGCTGTGAAAGTAGGGCTTATGCGTAGGGAACAATATCCGAACTATACAGGTGAAGAAGAATTTAATTTCTTTTTATCTGTGTTATTCCCTCATGATGAACTATCGATTTGGGATTACAATCGTGTCGTGAAAGATTTAAATGGTTTATCTGAGGAACAATTTTTACAGCAAATTTCACAATACTTTTATGTGGAAAAAGCAAGTGTATCCCCATATAAACCAACTGAACCAAAATCATTTGGTATGTATTTAGATCAGTGGTGGTATAAACTCACTGTAAAAGTAGAAACATTTGATTCCCATGATGTTGTAAAACGTTTAGATGTTTCTATTTTACAAGATCATTTATTGAGTCAAGTATTACAAATTCACGACCCACGTGCAGATAGCCGCATTGATTTTGTTGGTGGTATTCGAGGTTTAGAGGAGCTAGAGCGCCTAGTAAATCGTGGTGATTATAAAGTAGCGTTTGCTTTATATCCGACATCAATGGAGGATTTATTAGCAATTGCAGATGCGGGAGAAGTTATGCCGCCAAAGTCCACTTGGTTTGAACCGAAGCTTCGTAGTGGACTTTGCATACATTCTTTAGAATAGAGAACAGACAGTATATCAAATTCAAGACATATAAATAGTAAGAGTAAAGATAGTATGAATAGCTTTTACTGAAAGACATGGGAAATGCGGATTGATTTCCAAATAAAGACGTGTTATTTAACGAATATGAGAAAGAAGAAGAGGAGTGGGGAATACCACTCCTTTTATCACGACATACTTTCGTTGCTTTATTAAAACATGTTTTAGACTATAGAAATAAGGTCTTCCTTTTGTCCCTACATAATAGAGTTGTTAAAAATAGTAAAGTCGTTTAAAAGATAATGAATTTCTTTAAAAAGGTGGTGTGAAACTCAATTTTTATACCATCTTTTCTAATTTCTTTGTACAATGAAGAGAAAGAATATTCCGATATTAATTCCGTTAAGAAAAGGGCGATTCATGATTGGAGATGTTATACTGTGGAGATTTTTGACATAGTTAGTGTAGACGAAACAAACTTGGAAAGAGAAGGATGCTACTGTCTTCGTAGCAAACCAAATTCAACAGGATATATAAATAAAAATAGATGGTTAATGGAAAGATTTAAAGAAGGTTTAAAGTATATAAAAATAATGGAAGATAGCAAACTAGCAGGATTTATTGAATATGCACCGATTGAATACTCTTCAAGAGTGGTTTATGGCGAAAATTATATCGTTATTCATTGTCTTTGGGTACATATAACAGGTAAGGGTTATGCGTCGAAGTTGATTCAGCAGTGTATGAAAGAAGCAAAAAAACAAAATAAGAATGGTGTTATCGTTGTAACGAATTCGAATACTTCTTGGACACCAAGTAAAGATATTTTTATTAAAAATGAATTTATTGAAATCGCACAAGCACCTTATGGGTTTGAATTGCTAGTTTATAAATTTGATGATTCTCCTAATCCATATTTTCCGAGCGACTGGAATGAAAGACTTCAAACTTTTCATGAATTAACGATTGTAAGAACACAACAATGTCCATTTATCGAGGTTGCTTCTGATAACGTTTTAGAAGCAGCAAATAAGTTGGGGATAAAAACTATAATTATTGATATTCAAAGCAGAGAAGAGTTATTAAAACTGTCACCAACACCATACGGCATATACGGGGTAATCTTTAAAAATGAATTAATTACATATCATCGACTAACGATACATTCGGCAATGAAACGATTGAAAGAGTTAGGTTGATTCAAAATGGAGAGCAAATAGTTCCATAAAAAATGTATGAGACTGAAATGTATTGATACAATTATATTCTTCTTACTATCCCCACCTTATCATATAAAATAAAGTATGCTATGCAATTCTTAGACAAGAAATAAGAACGATTGTAAGAAAATATACGTAAAAAAAGAAAATGTATTAATTCTTGTATAAAGCTTTTAAAAGAGAAAAAGGTCTCATTCTGATGAATATAGAATTAGTCTCTGTGTTTATTGTGTATAACGGGGATTACGGTAAATAAAAGAGGAGTGATATTGAATGTTAGATGTTTTAAAGCAACAATACAACTTTATTAGCTCTACCAGAGAAAATTTATTTGCATTTTTGGAAGAAATCCCGCCGCAAAAGTTGCACAACACAGTTCCGAATTTCGGAAGCGGTAGCATTATAAAGACCCATATTCATGTAGCCGATTGCTATCGATACTGGCTTGGATCATTCGCATGTAACAAAAAAAGATCTGACTTTTCGTTTGCTACTGATTATGAAATTGAGCATTCAGATGTCGAGTTGGTTCGTAAAAGGTTTGAGTTAGTAGATGAGATTGTACAACGTTTTTTTGATGAATTCAATACGCGCTGGTTCGAAAATATAGAAAATGAAGTGAAATGGCAAAAAGAACCGTGGAGTACGACTCCGCTATGGCTTTTAACTCATACTGAGACACATGAGTTTCATCATAAAGGACAAATCGTATCAATGGCACGTCACCTCGGATACAATCCTCCTAACACAGACCTTGATTAATTCAAATGTATTAAAAAATAATCTACTATAACTGCCGAGAACAGAAAGTATGTGAAGGATTGGTTTTTCTGTTTAAATGCAAATCTTATATTGTTATAGCCTACATTAGTATAGGTATTTTTGTTACAGGTATCATTGGATGGAACGGAAAAATTGAAGCTATACAAGATAATAAAAATACATCATCCTTTGGAGTTAAAGGATATCACCAAAAAACAACGTAACTTTTGTATCAATCTAATGGTTCTAAATGTAATGAAATTCACGGCATTAAGATCGTTAGGAGGAAGTAAAGTGTCAAATAAAATAATGAGTTACATTGACAACCAGATGGTAAAAATTCCAGAAGGAGAAGTGGAGCTAAGGGACGATAGAATAAAAAGTAAATGGAAAGTGGCAATAAGGCCATTTCTTCTTGCACAGTATCCTGTAACTGCGGATCTGTACTATGGGATTACAAATCAGTCACCTAATTCTTTTGATAAAGATCTAAAACCGGTTGTAAATATTTCTTGGAATGATGCCATCTCTTTTTGCAATCAACTTTCACAGAAAGCTGGACTGAAAGAGTGTTATTCTATAAGTGATAATGGTGAAAATATTATTTGTAATGGGGAATCTGATGGCTATCGACTTCCTACAGAAGCAGAGTGGCAATATGCATGTAAAGCGGGGACTACTGGTTATAGATATGGAGAGATTGATAAGATTGCTTGGTATGATGGAAATTCAGGTGGCAAAATCCATGAAGTAGGAAGAAAGGAACCGAATGCATGGGGTCTGTATGATATGTTAGGGAATGTTTGGGAGTGGTGCTTTGATTTATATGATGAACAAGTGTACGGCTCCTATCGAATTTTTCGAGGAGGTAGCTGGGCTGAAGAGGCCAGGGGGTGCGGAGCTTCATGTCGTCGTCGTAGCCATCCGACATTTTATATTGACGACCTTGGGTTCCGTCTTGCACGGTCATTTTAACTTCCTCAAACGAGTGCAATTTCAGGGAAGTACAGCTCAACTAATCGAGAGTGAAAGTAAAATAAAAAAGAACCTGTATCTTTAATTGCTTGGTAAAAGATACAGGTTTTCATTTTTATTCTGTCTTTTTCTTGCAAAAAACACAATTGTTTCTTAATGTAATGTTGTAGAGAGATAAACAAGGAAGGGTTTAACGAATATGATACATATTTTATTAGCAGATGATGATAAGCACATTAGAGAATTATTACATTACCACTTACAAAAGGAAGGGTTTAAAGTTTTTGAAGCTGAGGATGGAAAAGTAGCGCAATCTATATTAGAAAGGGAAAATATTCACCTTGCTCTTGTCGATATTATGATGCCGTTTGTGGATGGTTATACTTTATGCGAAGAAATTAGAAAGTATCATGATATACCTGTTATTTTATTAACTGCAAAAGACCAACTAGTGGATAAAGAGAAAGGATTTGTTTCTGGAACAGATGATTATATTGTAAAACCATTTGAACCAGCAGAAGTAATTTTTCGTATGAAAGCTTTGCTTCGTCGTTATCAAATGTTGAGTGCGGACGTTATCACGCTTCATGGGACAACGATTGATAGAAAAAGTTTTGAGGTGAAATGTAATAATCAAACCATCTTATTGCCATTAAAGGAATTTGAATTATTGTCACAACTTGCTGGGTATCCTGGTAGAACATTTTCAAGAGAAGAGTTGATTGAACTTGTTTGGGGAATGGATTTTGAAGGGGATGAACGGACAGTTGATGTTCATATTAAACGTCTTCGAGATCGTTTTTCAAAACGAACAGATGATTTTCAAATTAAAACAGTACGTGGACTTGGTTATAAGTTGGAGCTGAAATAAGATGAAGTCACTTTATTCTAGATTTGCATTGATTACGATTGGGATTATGCTTCTTAGTAGCATAATTGGTTTTTTATTAACCAATGTGTATTATCAAGTGAAATTAAAACCGTATAATAGCGAAAAGATTTTACGTTATGCTGAAGAAATAAAGCGCTTGTATGAAAAACAAACGGAAGAAAATAAGGATGAGTATTTGCATTCAATTGCAAAATTAGGGTATGAGATTTATGTAGTAGATGATCAAAAACAGGGGAAACGTATTGGAAATGCTTTTCGAAAGACAAAAATTAGCGATGAAACAATTAATGAAGTCTTACAAGGGAAAACATACAATGGTGTTTCTACTTATCCAACTCGACTATTTATAACAGGCTTTTTTGATAATGAATTAATTAATAGCGTTGGGGTTCCACTGAAACATGGTGATAAGCAGTATGCTTTATTTATTCGTCCTGATATTCAGCAGCAGTTTGGTGAAATGAGGATTTTCTTAGCAGTGTTGCTAGGATTTATTGTTGTATTAAGTATCATTTTTATTGCAATTGCAGCTCGTTATATCGTTCGTCCAATTCAAACATTTACTAAAGCGACGCAGAAAATTGCGAGTGGTGAATATGATATTGAATTAGAAGAAGGACGAAAAGATGAAATTGGGACATTATCTACAAGTTTTAAAAAGATGACAAAAAGTATAAAAGAGTTAGATCAAATGAGACAAGAGTTTGTTTCCAACGTGTCTCATGAATTTCAATCTCCGCTATCTTCCATTCAAGGTTTTTCGAAGACATTACAGTCAGAAAAGATGACAGAAGAGGAACGGAAACATTATTTGCAAATTATTGAGACTGAAAGTAAACGAATGTCTAGTTTATGTAAACAGTTACTCACGCTTGCTTCTTTAGATAAAGAGGAAAAGGTTCTTCAAATAAAAGAGTTTGATTTGCAAAAACAAATGAAAGACGTCATTTTTATGTTGGAATGGAAATGGCGTGAAAAAGATATCGCGGTTGAATTTGATGTTCCTAACGTGAATATAAAGGGCGATGAGAATTTACTTCATCAAGTGTGGACAAATATATTTACAAATAGTATTAAGTTTACAGATAGTGGTGGAACCATCGCATTTGCTGCCCGAGAATTAGAAACGAGTGTAGTAATTTCAATCTCAGATAGCGGGATTGGTATGGGGAAAGAAGAAGTGGATCGGATTTTTGATCGATTTTATAAGGTGGATACAGCGAGGGCTCGTAATGTAGAGGGAAGTGGCTTAGGATTATCCATTGTGAAGAAAATTGTTGAATTACATAATGGGAAAATATCGGTGGAGAGTGTAAAAGGAGAAGGTACGACGTTTCAGATTGAATTACCGAAATAATGAGAAGGGCTGATTTAAAGAGGGAATCTTTAAATCAGCCCTTTTTTATAGGATCCTATATAGGATTAAGTGATAAAAATGTTAAAAGAAAATATGTAAATCGAACGAGGTAGATTATTGGAGTTAGCCATTTGAAAATGGGTAATTTATAGTTGGATTACACTGGGAATGCAACACAAATAGTATAGAAAAAATTGAAGGGCAACTTTTTAAAAGTGCTCATTATGTAGCTGACAGCTAAACGGAGGGGGTGTTTACAAATAGAGTAAATTTGTAATGTAAGTAGAAGATTGCGTTTTTTACTCATGCTTCTTTATATATTGAAGAATAAAATTAACATATCAATGAATTGAAAGGAGCAAATGAGGTGAATACATTATTATCTGCAAAGGATGTTACAAAAATTTACAATAAGACTGAATTGCCTGGATTAAATAAAGTATCTTTTGATATTGAATCAGGTGAATTTATTGGCATTATGGGTGCTTCAGGATCTGGAAAGACAACTTTATTAAATATACTATCAACTATTGATACACCAACAGATGGAGATGTTTTGATAAATGGCGTCAATATTAAAACACTTAATAATAACAAATCTGCAGATTTTAGGAAGGATCATTTAGGCTTTATTTTTCAAGAGTATTTTTTACTTGATAGTTTAACGGTACAAGAAAATATTGCTGTGCCACTTACATTGTTAAACAAATCTCCAAATGAAATTGAATTGACTATAGAAAGTTTAGCGAAGCGCTTTGGCATATTCGAACAATTATCAAAGTACCCTAGTCAACTTTCTGGAGGACAAAAGCAGAGGGTTGCGGCAGCAAGAGCGATTGCGAAGCAGCCAAGTATATTATTTGCAGATGAACCAACCGGCGCGTTAGATTCAAATTCTGCAACAGAGCTACTTCAAAAGTTAAGAGAGGTTAATGAGGATCTTCATACAACAATTTTGATGGTAACCCATGACGCTTATGCAGCAAGTTTTTCAAGTAGAATCTTAATATTCAAGGATGGGAATATTTTGAAAGAATTAAAAAGAAACGAAAAGGGTAGAAAAGAATTTTTTGAAGAGATATTAAAGGAAATCTCAAAAATTGATGAAAATCGATATAACTAAGAGTGTGAAAGGAAGGCATGACTGTGGGATTATTAACAATAGCAAAAAAGAATCTGAAGAATAACTTTTCCTTCTATGCGTTCTATTTCGTTTCAGTGGCTTTTGTTTTGATGGTGTTTTTCGCCTTTATTTCTTTTTCCATGAACGATATTATCATGGAAAAGATTTCGTCTGATGGTAGAGTAGAAACAATGTCGAGAACGGTGGCAATCTTCGTTATGGCATTTGTACTATTCTATATGTCATACTCCAATACTTTCTTTATGAAAAAAAGAATGAAAGAGCTGGGAATTTATTCGCTCTTGGGGTATCGAAAGTCAACTATGGTAAAATTATTAACCTTTGAAAATATTATCATTTGTTTTACTGCTCTAATTGTAGGCGTAGTGCTGGGTGCTATTGCTCATAAGGGAATTATCGAGATGATAGTCAGAGTACTCAATTTACAAATTAATACTTCTGAAGTGCCGCTAATTAATCTCAATTCGGTACTATTCACTTCTATTTTTATATTTGCTGTTTTGATAGTCTTATTTTTATCAAACTGGATAATCCTTCGGAAAAGTTCCTTACTTACTTTGGTACGCTTGGAGAAAAAGGAAGAAAAGCAGGTGAAAGTTAATACAGCCGTATCGCTATTAGGACTATTCTTGATTTTGGCAGGCTATGTCTTAGCTATTGATATTGTAAGAGGAAGCGAATCGTTGTGGAAAACGATAGGATTTTCACCAATTGCGCTTGTAACAATGTTAAGTGTGGTATTAGGGACAATCTTCTTTATTCACTCCTTTTTACCTTTTGCTATTGGAAAATTGAAGAAAAAGAAAAAATGGTTTTATAAGGAATCGAATATTATTATCATTCCAAACTTTATATTTAAAATCCGTTCGAAGGCAAAGACTTTAATTTTGTTAACTTTATTAGCTGCAGGAACTTTGGCTATATTTGGTTCCACTATACTGACGCTTTACTATCCGGTTGCTGCTACAGAACGTATCGTACCGTCAGCTATTGAGTTCCCGTTGGAAGATAAAGAACTGGCTAATAAAGCAATTAAAGCTGTGCAAGATACTGTCGGAAAAGAAAACATGAAATACAAAGAAACGACTATTATTCAAGGAACATCCGCTTCTGAAAATTTGCCTAAAGAATATAGTATGAAGAAAGAACATGGATTTGATCTGATCTCTGAGTCAGATTACAGGGAGTTAATAAATTTTCAGGGGAAAAATATAGAGTTTGAGAATTTAGGTAAAAATGAAAGCATCTTAGTAAAATATAGGCCTGAAAAAGAAAAGTTAGATAAAGAGAATATATATACTTTGAACTTAACATCTACAAATAGCGTGGATGTAAAAGTGAAAGAGACTACATTACTTAACCCAATCGGATTTGCCAATAGTGTAGGGACTCTTATTATTTCTGACAAACTTTATAAAGAAATAAAAGCATTAGGGCCTCCAGAAAAGACTATGATAAGCATTAACGGAACAGATATGAGAGATAACAAACAAGTCTATGAAAACTTAGCGCCACTATTTAAAGATAACATTTATTTTACAAGTAGTTATCAAAAAAATGATTACATTATCCAGCAGAATGGCTCAACATTTCTGCTCATTAGTTTTGTTACTATCATCTTTTTTATTGCAACAGGTAGCATACTCTATTTTCATAATCTTTCGAGTATGATGTCAAACAAAAATGAATTTACAATTTTACAAAGAATGGGATATAACAAGAAAAAGATAAAAAGGATAATTAAAAAAGAAATCTTTACGTTATTTAGCATCCCTTACATATTAGGGTTATCGCATAGTATTTTTGCATTAGTGGCATACAAAACTGCTTTAATGGACGATTTATTAGGAAAAAGCAGCGCCTTTATATTGCCAATTCTTTTTGCGGTAATTATTTTTACAGCTGTTTATATCATTTATTATTTGTTAACAAAAAGAGCATGCTATAAAATTATATTTAGCGATAAAAAGTAAAAATTTACAGATAAAGCTGATGATAATAAACAAACATCAGCTTTATCTGTATGTAATCTAGTAAAGGTAAGTGAGTCTATGAAAAAGTACTATGAGCAAAAACAAATATTTATTTTAATGAATCAACTTTGCATGATTATTTTTTTGTGCTATGAATTTTTGCAAGGTAAGATTGCAGGAACAGCAAAGTTACTTCCACTAACGTTTATAACAATAATGGTAATATATGGGGCATATATTAATTTTGTAAACATAAAAGAAAATAACACGTTATCAAAATTCTCCAAATTGCTACTTTTTGCTGCATGGCAATTTTTACTGACACTTAATGGAAGTCAAATTTCTTATACAGTAAGTATACTATTTAGTGTAGTAATTCTATATAAGACCGTACAATTTTTGCTTTTGTTCTTTTTCCAAGATTCTATTTATGCTTATAAAAAAGAAACAGACTGGATTTTAAAGATTACATGCGTATTAACATTTGTTGCGAAATTGATAAACGATAAAATATTTGCTGTTCTATTTTCATGTCAATGGATTTTTAGTTTTATTTGCATCATTTTTTTATTTTTGAAACATCGAAAACGAATTAAATTTATCTTCACAAGCGAAAAAAAACATTTACTTAAATCTGTTACTATTCTTATCGCTCTCTTTATTGTGTATGCTGTGTTGTTTGCAGGAAGCCCTGAATATTTAAGTAATTTAGGGTGGTATATCGTGATCCTGTTGCCCTTATTCAGTATTCATGCCATTGCCTTTAAAAGCCATATATTTCTGAAGCAATATTTTCTTTTAAAGGAAGGTAAAATGGTATTCATGTTTTTATGTTGTATTGTTTTTATTAGTTCGCTTGGGCTGTTGTTTAGATTTAATATGATTACCTATTTTATCATTATACATACGATTCTTTGGTTTGTTCTTCTTTATTTTATCCTATTATTTCAAGACATAAAAAATACGATCTTAAAGGTGGATACAGAAGAACCAAAAGCTTTGCCAGAAAGTTCTTACGTTCACAATCTCTTGCAAATAGCTAAAGAGGAGAAGTTGAAAAGTGAATTTTCTAATTATTTGCATGATGAAATATTGCAAGATATATTAGCAGTTAAAAATATGATGAATAAATCTAATAAAGAAGAAATTCATAAAATGATAGTAAAAACGTTGGACAACTTAAACCAGTCAATACGTGTACAAATGCAAGAGTACCAACCAACATTGTTAAAGACACTCACATTAAAAAAGAATTATAGCAATTTGCTTGAGGTGATACAGCAAAAATACGGAATGAAAAATATTGATATATCTTTTAATTGTAATGACAATTTATTCTTAGTTGAACCTTATAATCTTGTTATATACCGAATTTTAAAAGAATTAGTAACAAATGCATTCAAACATTCTAAATGTTCTAAGTTAGTTTTGAGTTTGGTACAAGAAAATAACAAAATAGAGCTTATAGTAAAAGATAATGGGATAGGTATGGGAAATGAGAAGCAAATTCCTAATGAACATAGAGGGTTGAATTCTATTAAAGAACAACTGTTTTTGTTAAACGGTAACATGACTATCTCAGAATGCAAGCCTTCTGGTTTATGTATTATTATTTTTATTCCTATGAAAGGAGATGATTCCTATCAATATTTTATTAATAGATGACCATGCTTTGTTTTCAAAAAGTTTGGAGATAGCTTTGGAAGATTACCCTGAGATAGATGAATTCTATTCATTACAAAATGTTGAAAATGTTATCACAATCATTAAAGAGTTTAAGCCAGACATTATTTTAATAGATATAAATTTAAACAATATCTGTAGCGAGGATGGTTTAGAAATAGCAAAAAGTATTTTAGATAGTAAATATGATACGAAAATAGTTATATTAACAGGTTATGATTTGCCTGTTTATCGATATGAAGCTCAAAAAATTGGTGTAAGTGGTTTTATTAATAAAAATATTATGCCAGATAAGTTGCTAGAAATTTTAATTAAGATTAACGAAGGTAGTTGTTATTTTCCAATATCCACGGACTATGTTGAAGAATTAACTGATAGTGAAAAACAAATTTTACAGTTACTATGTGAAGGATATAAGCGTAAAGAAATTGCTACCATGTTGTATGCTAGTGAACGCACAATATCAAACCACATTCAACATATATTTGATAAATTAGATGTTTCATCCTCATTAGAAGCTGTAACAAAAGGAATACAATTAGGGTATATTCAACCTCATTATAGAAATTGTTAATGAAGCTAAAGCTAAGGCTTGAATTCAATGGGGAATTTTTGATCGATTTTATAAGGTGGATACAGCGAGGGCTCGTAATGTAGAGGGAAGTGGCTTAGGATTATCCATTGTGAAGAAGATTGTTGAATTACATAATGGGAAAATATCGGTGGAGAGTGTAAAAGGAGAAGGTACGACGTTTCGAATTGAAATTCCTAAATGATGAGAAGGGCTATTTGAAATAAGTAGTTCCGTTTTCAGGGAGAAACATTTTAAATATCATACAAAAAACATATCGATTCACATATGAATTGATATGTTTTTTTGTTGATGTAACAATATTTCCGGATTATTTTAAAAAAGAGGAAAAATTGCTATAGTTGTATGTTAAAGTTCCAATTGTCTTTATATTATTATGATAAAAATATAGAGGAGGAAATTTAAACGAATGCGTTTAAAACACGAATTAAGGAGTTTCGAGCTAAAATAGATATGAAACAAAGCAATCTGGCGGATGCTTGAGGAGTTTTATAACCGATGCTACTATGGATTCGCTTACGATTATAAAATCCCTCAATGTATTGAAATAGCACTAGATTTGCTTCTTTAAATGAGACATATTTTGTACGATATACTTCTTCTTTCTTTAAAATGGCGTGAAATGACTCGATACAAGCATTATCGTATGGACAGCCTTTTTTACTGAAAGAAGGCTTCATTTATATTCTAATAAAGGTAGGTAATTTTATGATTCGTGAAGCTGAACCAAAAGATAGTAATGCAATCGAAAGTTCATATAAAAAATTAGCACCGCATAGTAAAAACATTAAAGTTTTACCAGAACGAATTGAGCAGATAAGCAATGATTCTAATAATTTCTTATTTGTCTATGAGGAAGATTGTAAGGTTAAAGGAAGTATAGTTATGACCTTTTGTCTTGATCCTGGATACCAATTTAGACCATATACCGTTCTAGAGTATGTGATTGTAAATGAGGATTTTTGGGGTAATGGAATAGGTGAAAAGTTACTAAGACATGTTGAACAAATATCGATTGCAAGGGGATCCACAAGAATTATCTTATTAAGTAGTGCAACTAGAATAGAAGCACATAAATTCTTTGCTGAAAATGGTTATAATGGAACTATAAGTAAGGGTTTCAAGAAGTATATACCAATTAATTAAGTTTGATATATATAAATCATCTATAGCTAGAGGAATGATTTTCTTAATTATATTTAAGGTAACTAGCACTGTTTAAAAGAAGTCATCGTGAAAAATTCAAATAAGCATTTTATGTCAACGATGCATAACGTTTTTTTGTATTTAGGGGTACTAAAATTTCTTAAGTTGATGGGCATGTAAGGTGACCCCCATACTGTTCTAATCGAAAAGTTTGTTCAGATAATTGCCTTACAACAACTAAATCATTGCTTTCAAAAGAATGGCATCCTATAAAAAATTCGCCATTAACACCTAATAATGTTCTAGCAGGTTCAACAAAAAAAGTTTGGTGGGTATGTTAAAAAGGTCACGAATGGGAAGCAACTATTAATTCCAGATCTAGAGGAAGTAGTTGCCCACATTGTTATAAAATGCGCAGAAAAAAAGGTGAACATAGCTAGAGAAGATTGATGGATGTATTTTTGATGAATTATAGGCAGCAAGGTATTTGCTGTACGTTAAGACGATTTTTACTGTTAAATACGGACTATTTGGTGCTGGAAAGTGGATATTTATTAGAAATTTAGCTGTCGTAACCCCTTTGCAAATAGGGAAAGTAAATTATCGTTTATAAATGTATACCTTTACAGATACATAGGAAACTATAAAAAACCACGTCTATAAATATCCGTTTCTCATTTTACAGACATCTGTTTATTCTATACACCTTTACAGACATAATTGTTATAATTATCAATGAGGTGTGGCATATGAAACATAAAAAATTTGGATATGTGCGGGTTTCGAGTAAAGATCAAAACGAAGAACTTCAAATTCAGAATATGAAGAATTTAGGGATAGAAGAACGGGATATTTTCATAGATGAAGAATCTAGAAAAATATGGAGAGAGAGAATTATCAAATGCTAAAACGTCTTGTTCGTACAGGAGATACCATTGTGTTTGATTCCTTGACAAGACTTGAAAGAAATATGAATGATATATTAGAAAAATTTAGATATTACGAAAAAATAAAGTAAATTTACAATTTATAAAGGAACCATACATTAACGTCAATTACACTGGAGAAAGTACAAATGATGTTATTCAGAGCGCAATTCAAAAAGCAACACTGACAATATTATCTGCCTTTGCAGAAAAAGAGCGCATTGATATTAAACAACGTCAAGTTGAAGGAATTGCTCTTGCCAGAAAACAAGGTAGACGTTTAGGACGTCCGCCTGTCGAAATAACAGAAGAATTTACGGATGCTTACAAGGAATGGAAATTTGGTTCAATTACAGCAGTAGGAGCCATGAAAAAGTATGGCATCAAACGTTCTTATTTTTATAAGCTTGCTAAACAGTATGAGGAAAGAATGAAAGAATAGAGAGACAAAATTTTAATTTGTTAAGATAGTAATTGAGGTAGCACCAACATTCGTTAAAATGTGGGTGGGACCCCTTTTAGCAAAACCGGAGTGGAAATGATGAGTATAAATAGTTTTGTGAGATTGATAAAGGACGAATTATTAAAAGAGGTAAGCATAAGAAGTGAGGATGAATTCGAGCCTGTAGTAGTTAAAGATATTCCTAGACTTTGGAAGTGTTTAGGGACAGGTAATTATGCCGCAGTATTTATGCACAAAGAATACAAAGATTGGGTAGTGAAAGTTTACGCGCGAGAAGGAGAAGGAATTGAAAAAGAGTCAGAAGTATACCGAAGAATCGGAAATCATCCTTCTTATTCGAAGCTTATATATAAAGGAGAAAATTTCATAGTATTGAAACGTTTAAAAGAAATTACCTTATACGATGCTATTCATAAGGGGATTAAAATTCCTAAGCAGGTAATCCTCGATATCAATGAAGCTTTAGAGTATGCAAGGGAACAAGGATTAACTCCTTGTGATGTTCACGGGAAAAATGTGATGATGGAAAACGGAAGGGGATATGTAGTCGATGTATCTGATTTCTTAAAAACGAAAGAAGATAGTAAGTGGAGAGACCTAGAAAAGGCATATTTTACATTTTACTTGCCTTTCATTTATAAATTGCCTTTCCCTGTTAAAATACCGTATTTCATGTTAAACATTGTTAGACGTTCATATAGAAAATATAAGAAGCTTAAAAAGAAATTCAAATTGTAAAAGGACCACATACTTATCTTTAAGTTAGATAAATGAACCACTAGTAAACAAAAGGACTGTACATTTTAGATATGTCTAATATGTACAGTCCTAATTTTATAACTTCATGAAGTAATCAGTAAGATTTTCATTTTCCTTTTCACGCTTTTGTCAGTATATTTACGTTTGAACCCATCCACAAAGCTAAGCTGTTTACGACAATTTTCATCAATGCAGTATAAATCTGTTTGTAAGGCTTCATTTTCTTGAATTTCATCAATCCCGACAATTCTATTTAAAAAGGGATGATAAGCACTAGACATTTTAATTCCCATTTTAAACCCTCCTACATAAATTGAATGCTCTTTATTTTATAGTATCGAATATTTTAAGGAAGATAATGGGTTGTTTTTAAAAACATCTATTTTAAATGTTGTTTAAGGGGTACCGCACATGCCCATTAAGCTAAGATTTTGTAGTACCTCCAAAATGAAAATTTTCTTGCTCTGTAGTTAGTTTTTTGGAAAAGTTAGCTCTTTTTTTCGTTTTTGGGGTGTTTACTTTTCTTAGTTTGATGGCGATGGGGCACTTCAAAATTTTAAGTTGATGGGCATGGGGTGGGGGCAGGAAAATACGGATTTATAACGTTAAGACCTTTTTTCTGACGCTCGCTGTCAGGGGAATTTTATTATAATAGGCTATATCAATTGTGATTGGAGTGTTAATAGATGCAAACAAAAAATGTTTATCTTTATGTATTTAATACAATGTCAGATTGGGAATATGGATATTTAATTGCTGAACTAAACTCAGGAAGATATTTCAAAAAAGATGTAGCACCTTTAAAAGTAGTTTCAGTAGGAGCAAATAAAGAAATTATTACTACGATGGGAGGACTGAGCATAAAACCAGATATTTCCCTTGATGAATGTACTCTTAGGAGTAAAGATCTTTTAATTTTACCTGGAGGGAATACTTGGAGAGCAGATATTCATCAACCTATCTTGAAAAAAATTGGTGAAGCTTTAAAGTTTGGCACTATTGTTGCTGCAATTTGTGGTGCAACTGAGGCCCTCGCGAATATGGGATACTTAGATTCTAGAAAACATACAAGCAATGACTTAGAGTATATTAAAATGGTCTGTCCTAATTATAAAGGAGAAAAATTTTATGAGATGAGACCCGCGGTATCTGGTGAGAATTTGGTTACTGCATCAGGAGTAGCTCCTCTGGAATTTACAATGGAAGTACTGAAAAAATTAGATGTATTTGCACCAGCTACATTACATGCATGGTATAACCTAAATAAGACTCATAAACCTGAATACTTCTTCCAGTTAATGAATTCAATAAATAGATGAGTTAAAAAAATCAACTGAGCAGTTTTATATTCGTTTAAATAATTACCATGCTTTAGACGATGTCAAAGCATGGTTTTTGCATATAACTTAAAAATATTCATGGAAGTAAACAACTCACAAAGCACTCCTAAAGTTGCTAGAAATAGAACTGGTAACTCTTAAGCGATGAACGTTTTTTTGAACATATGGGATTTGAAATTATGTATCAAGCACCCCCTTTTTTTCAATTAGCTATGTTGTAATAGTAAATGAGGCCATTTATAGTACAAAAAGGATAGAATACAGACTTACTCTGTATCGTCTACCCTTTTCTTTTTCCTCTATATAATGTTACACATTATAATTTATTTCGTACCTGTAATAAAACAAAGGGGCCTTCTTTTTATTAAATTGTTCATGGACAATTGTTATAGAGCTGTTTCTCCTTTTTGTATCCCTCTTTAAAATACAATTGAAATGTTATAGAAAAGGTAAAGCTTTTGTTTATTTGGCACATTTTTCTGTAATCTTTTGTTCATATTCCGTTCATATTTCTTTTTTAAGATGAATACATGGAAAGAAAGAGGAAGGAGCGAGTGAAATGTTTTTAGCTCTACGTGAATTAAAACAATCAAAATTAAGATATGGATTAATTGGGCTTATAATGATTTTATTATCATTTTTAGTCCTTGTGATTTCTGGATTAGCAAATGGTTTATCCTATGATAATGCATCATCGATTCAAAATATGGATGCAACAAAATTTGTATTAGCAGATGATGCGGAAAATAAATTGCTCCGTTCACAAATTAAAAAAGAAGATGTGGATGATGTAGTAGGGCAAGTAGATGCAAACGATGCTGTACCATTTCATGTGAAAATTTCTACGTATGAAAAAAAGGATAGTTCAAAAAAGGTTGATATTGCGATTTTTGCAAGCGAACGTGACACGTTCTTGGAACCAAAGATTGTGCAAGGGAATGCATTAGGAACAGCACAAGATGAAATGGTTGCTGACGAATCAATTAAAGAAAAAGGTGTAGAGATTGGTGATACAATTATCGATCCGGTTTCTAAAAAAGAATTCAAAATCGTTGGCTTTACGAAAGATCAGATGTTTAGTCACACACCTGTTGTGTATGTGAATCAAGATGTATGGGGAAAAATTGCTCAGCCAAACCAAAAGGACTATAGTGCAATTGCACTTCGTACGGATAAAGAAGTGAAAAATGCACATGTAATTGAGAAAAAAGAAGTTCTTCAAAGTATTCCAGGATATAAAGAAGAACAAGGAACATTAACAATGATTATTGCCTTCTTGCTTGTGATCGCAGCTTTATTAATCGGTGTGTTCTTCTATGTCATTACACTACAAAAAACGCAGCAATTAGGTGTATTAAAAGCAATCGGAACAAAAAATTCGTATTTAGCAAATAGTTTAGTTGTGCAAGCGTTATTCTTATCTGTTGTGGCAATGGGGATAAGTATTGTATTGGTAGAAGGATTGCAAAAGATTTTGCCAGAAAGTATGCCGTTCTTATTAACGACGGCAATGATTGGTCAATATGCGGGAATCTTTATTGTAATTAGTATTCTTGGAACGCTTATTTCCTTATATCAAGTATTAAAGGTTGATGCATTAGAAGCAATTGGAGGTGGTATGTAATGACTTCCTTATTAAAATTAGAAGAAGTAAGTAAAGTATATGGTGAGGGAAATACAGAAGTAACCGCCCTTCATCCGATTTCACTTGATGTAAAAGCTGGAGAATTTATCGGTATTGTTGGTCCCTCTGGATCAGGGAAAAGTACTTTATTATCGATCGCCGGTGCGTTATTATCACCATCAAAGGGGAATATTTACATTCGTGAACAAAATATTACTCGTTTATCAGAAAAGGAAATGACAGATATTCGTTTAAGAAAGATCGGGTTCATTTTTCAATTCGCAAATCTTGTTCCATATTTAAATGTAAAAGAACAATTACTCTATATTGCAAAATTGAAGAAAGAAGACCAGAAAGATTCTGAAAAGCGTGTGGATCATTTGCTAGCTGCATTTGGACTATCTCAAAGAAAAAAACATTACCCAAATCAATTATCTGGTGGAGAAAAACAAAGGGTTGCGATTGCTCGTGCTTTTATGAATAATCCGGATTTAATCTTAGCTGATGAACCAACTGCAAGCCTCGATTCAAAACGTGGACGTGAAGTTGTCGAAATGATGAAGCGGGAAGTGAAAGAAAGTCAAAAAGCAGCGGTTATGATTACGCATGATGAGAGAATACTTGATGTATGTGATCGTGTTTTAACATTACGTGATGGAAAGTTAGTATAGGTATGATAAGAAAAAGCGCAGGAGGAATTCTTGTGCTTTTTTTGTGTATGATAATTCGTTGCGTTTAGTTTCAGGTTTAAATGTTACAATAGTATCATTACTCTGTTAATTTTAGAGGAGGGAGGGTGAACTGTGGAGAAGAAAATCATACATATGGAAGGGCTTATTGTTTTAGTCGCAAGCATATATATGTATTCATTATGTGATTTTAGTTGGTTTATATTTTTCTTACTGCTTTTAGCGCCTGATGTTTCAATGCTAGCATATCTTATCAATAATCGTATTGGTGCGCAGATTTATAACCTATTTCATACTTACATAATATCCATATTACTTATTTTGATAGGGATATTTCTAAAATTAGATGTTCTCCTTATGATTGGTTTAATTTGGACAGCTCATATCGGGATGGATCGTCTGTTCGGATATGGTCTTAAATATCAAACGGATTTTAAAGATACTCATATCCAAAAGTTATAAAAGGAAGTAGGGGATGTATGAACTTTAAAAAATGACTGAAATGTTAGGAGAAATCATGTTTTTAAATCCTTAAAGTCGCTTTACTGCGATGAATCAAGTATACTGAAAAATGTTTCCTGAAAATAATCTATTTCGAAAAAACATTGAAGTTGTTTTTACTACATATAGTTTCTTTAATTGAAAGTGTAAGGGTTATATTCAGTAAGCAAAGCATGTTAGGCTACGTTAATTACATGTATAAAGCTTGAATGGGGATACAGAAGGAGAATGAATGAGCATGAATTTAGCAAAATTCCCTAGAAGGAAATACACAGAATCATATACGCCAATTGAAAAATTAGATCATTTTTCTGAAGTGCTTGGTGGGTCTTCTATTTATTTTAAACGAGATGATTTACTTGGTTTAACAGCTGGCGGAAATAAAACGAGAAAATTAGAGTTCCTTGTAGCGGCTGCACAAGCGAAAGGTGCGGATACGTTAATTACATGCGGAGGTATTCAATCTAATCATTGTCGTTTAACATTAGCAGCTGCGGTAAAAGAGAAAATGAAGTGTATCCTTGTGTTAGAAGAGGGGCTTGAAGAAGATTCTAAACCGGATTTCAATGGTAACTACTTTTTATACCACTTACTAGGTGCTGAGAACGTAATTGTTGTGCCGAACGGGACGGATCTTATGGATGAGATGCAAAAAGTAGCGAAAGAGGTAACGGAAAAAGGACATACCCCTTACATCATTCCAGTTGGAGGGTCTAACCCTACCGGTGCGATGGGATACATTGCTTGTGCACAGGAAATTATGACCCAATCATTTGAACAAGGAATTGATTTCAATGCAGTTGTTTGTGTAAGTGGTAGCGGGGGCATGCATTCGGGTTTGATTACTGGATTTTATGGAAATCAAACAGGGGTACCGGTAATTGGAATTAATGTTAGTCGCGGAAAAGCTGAACAAGAAGAAAAAGTATTTAAGCTGGTGCAAGAAACTTCAGCACACGTTGGGATTTCAAATTTTATTCCGCATGAGGCAGTGACATGTTTCGATGAGTACGTTGGGCCAGGATACGCTTTACCCACACCTGAGATGGTCGAAGCTGTTCAGCTTTTAGCAAAAACAGAAGGGATTTTATTGGATCCAGTATATACAGGGAAAGCAGTAGCTGGACTGATCGATCTAATTCGAAAAGGTGCATTTAAGAAAGAAGATAACATTCTATTTGTACATTCAGGTGGTTCACCGGCGTTATATGCGAATACATCTCTTTTTGCATAAGTGTATAAAAATAAGCATTGTATGATCCAATGCTTATTTTTTATGGTAGGGATACCACCCCATAGCTATCAAGCTAAAATAAGTTAATACCCCATGTCCATCAACTTAAGAAAACAAGTTACCCCATCGCCATCAAGCTAAGAAAAACATAATACAGAAATATGTAAAATTTTCTTTGTAACACTTCAAGAAAAAGAGATATAAGGTGACCCATTCTTGGTCAATCTATCTTGGCTGAATATCAAAAAAGAACTAATCCCAAGAAGAGATTAGCTCAATATAACCACAGTTATTATAGCACATTTCATAATCAAGTTATATTGCTCAAATTTGCTGTTAGGGGTTCAGCCCATTGCCCCTCAAGCTAATATTTTGAAGTGTCCTCAAAACGAAAATTTTCTTCGTTTTGGGGAACTACAAATTTCTTAAGTTGATGGGCATATGGCTGTACCCTTATTACTGATTTAATTGTAAAAAATATTTAATTTTGAATTATCAGATAAATATTGATAACCTATAAAACAGAAACTGATAATATATTTTGAAGTTTTGTAGGAAATGCTGGACAAGCATACAAGCACAACTATTAAAATCTTAATAGTATTTATTATAATATTGAAAAGGAGATAGAATATGGGAGACCACTATGATAAATACTGCAAGCATAACCAAAATAGATACGACGGTCACTGCAGAGGTAAGTACGATGATTACTACAATGATAAGTACTACAACAAGCATTGCAAAAATGAATGCGACGATCATTCTATTAAAATAAATGTAAATTGTTGTGATCATAAGAAAGGACCAACAGGGCCAACGGGACCATGTCAGTCTGGATTATTACACCAGTTTGTAGTA
The DNA here is from genome assembly GCF_000482345.1 of Bacillus sp. UNC437CL72CviS29. NCBI lineage: Bacteria > Bacillati > Bacillota > Bacilli > Caryophanales > Bacillaceae > Bacillus > Bacillus sp. UNC437CL72CviS29. The sequence goes on from NZ_AXVB01000016.1 coordinate 62,041, forward strand.
GGTACTAATGCGAATCCACTTCCTGAATTACCATTATCCCCAACATCAGCATTTTCTACCATTTCAACATTAACCATCGCTATTGATGATCCTCTAGACACAGTAAGATTTTTGGCAACAATTGAAGCAAATAATCTGGGTTCCAGTGTCGCAACTCAACGCGCACAGTTAATCACATACCGAATTAGACGAATTGCACCAGAAGCGGTGATTATTAATGTTCAAGATACGAATATTGATATTGTAACAACTACATTCACCGCGATAGATAGACCAGGTGTGGGATTTTTCACTTATGTTTTAGAAGGAAGAGTCCTTACTACAACTCTGGGTAACAATAATAATGAAATGGTTTTGGACGCGGTTTTTACAGCTGAGGAAATTGAAAATAATATTCCTTGTTAAATATATACTACAGAAAATCACAGACTGCTAACAATACTATTACAAAAATTTTATAAGTTATAAACATTATATTATAACGTTTCATACAGTCTTTCCAAATAAAGGGAGGCTGTTTTTGTGTTTTGGGTAGAAAAACAGCATTCCTTTCACCTATAACCCAAGCTAATAATAAAATAGAGCTAGTTACTAACAATGCTGTAAAAACTCCCATTAAACATTTCTCCTTAATTCCACTTATAGTTAGCAAAGATTTACAAGAATCCTTGCTAACTATAAGGTATGTTATGTAAACTTCATATGTATACGGTATACGTCCTCTTTATTAAATACAAGGCATTTGAAACAGGGGTTCTCCAATTTTTAAAGAATTATTAATAATAAACTTAAAAAGGTATCAAGAGTGGTGAATGAATGGGAAAGAAATTCGATTTTTATATAAACGCGGAAACAGAAAAATGTATAATAACCGGGTTTCGGACTGTCGGTTGTGTTTTTGCAGAAGATGAGGCACAATTGCTTATCTCAGAGGCACAAACACAGGAAATACTCGTCGACATGGTAGAACGACGAGTAGCTGGTTTTCCCCTGGAACACATCATTGGTTGGGTAGATTTCTGTGGTACTCGGATAGCTGTGGAACCAGGCGTTTTCGTACCTCGTCGCCGTACCGAGTTTCTTGTCCAACAGGCAGCTTACCTTGCTATGCCAGGAGTTATCATAGTTGATTTATGCTTCGGCACGGGTGCGGTGGGCGCTGCACTGGCTACAGTTTTAGGTGAGGTTGAGTTGTATGCAGTCGACATAGATTCAGCCTCAGTGAGATGTGCTTGTAACAATATTAATTGGGTAAACGGTAATGTGTACGAAGGTGATCTCTACCATCCACTTCCAACTAAACTGCGTGGGTGCGTCCATATTTTGGTCGCAAACGCACCCTACGTACCTACAGAGGCAATTAAGCTGTGCCCGGAAATATGAGGCAAGGGCGGCAGTCGACGGTGGAGCGGAAGGACTAGATGTCCAGCGACGGATAGCTGCTGAGGCATCACTCTGGCTGGCACCCGATAGCCATCTACTTGTTGAGACTAGCCAACGACAGGCATTGCAAACTGTTGAGATATTTGCTCAAAACGGGCTAATCCCCAAAAACATTTTGAATAAAGATTGATCATTTCAATAAAACCTATTCAACAAACGTACCCATTTGTTTACCTTACATACGCGAATTACCAATAACTTCTGTTCCATATATTACAACTTGCAAACATTTTTTTAAAAGTTATACTTTTTATATCAACGAAGAAATTTGTATCACCAATCATAAAATTCGGCTATACCCTTGACTTAGGAGTTTGACAGGCTAAAATTCGGTCTGTTTTTTTTTGCTGCAACAAAGACATGTGCAATACTACTACATCTTGTGATAAAACAGATAAACATATTTTTTTATTAAAATTCTCCAATTATCTTATATTTTCATAGGGTGACTGAGTAGTTATCAGGAATATTTATATAAGCTACAAATTAGGATTGCGTTTCATAGGAGGTTTAAATGAAAAGAATATTGCCGGGAGCCATTTTATCTTATACCCAGTATGGATATTTAAAAGTACCAAAAAATATTAAAAGCCAATGTCCGAATTGCGGTAAATCAAGTGAATTTACATTGAAAGCAAATTTTTATCAAGTGAAAAAAGGCGGATTATTCGTAGAAGGGCTTTGTTCTGAATGTAAAAAACCATCAGAGTTTGTCATTATGTTTCATAATTGTTCAGATCAAATCAATGGAGTAGACATCTATATGTATAATCCTTCAGCTTCAAAAGATCCTTTACATCAACTCGAACACAACAAAAAAATTCCTATAGACCTTCTCAGATCATATCGCTCTACTTTAAATATCAGTCAGTCAAAAGATCATTCTGCTACGGCAGTAATGTCAAAACGAGTTCTTGAAGGTGTCCTCAAACATTTCCTTGGGGAGAAAACGAATGGGCAGTCTCTTTCCCAGCAATTCGAGCAATTTCCAAAACATGTTGATTTAACGAAACCGATTCAAAATATTGGCCACCTTGTTCATCCGGACAGTCTTTTTTATGAAATGCTTGAACTAAAGCAAGAAATTGACGATGAAACCATTGTTTTATTAACAGAATTATTGGAAGTCCTGATCGAATATTTATTTGTACTGCCTGAAAAAATCGAATTAATACATGATAAGATTGAACAGAAATTGAAATAGAAATCGCACATACGACTATCCATTTAAGAGTAAGAATATTCCTTTCTTATAAAGTGAAACTTCTATTAGTGATTTTTTCATCCCCACTGACGGAAGACCAGCTAATATACGAAAAAAAGAAGGTAGCCACCTATATATGAGATGGCTATCTTCTTTTTTTGAACGAGCTTTTAAAAAGTCCATTATTATTTTAACGAAAAATATCTTTTACTACCAAGCTGACTACACCATCTTTTTTTATTAAGTTATAACCGGTGCAACTATCATCGACTACAGACACTGTATCTTCTTTACTTACACACAACAATTAACCACAAATTAAAATAAGGAAAGGGGGAAATGGATAAAATAGTTGCGATGGATATAGAATAGGACATAGGAGTAACTGTGTTGGGGCCAAACCAATGTACCATGGGATAAATCAAAAATATTTCTGCAGTACTTAATACACTAAAAGTTATAAATGCATAACTTTCCCAAGTGTAGATTTTTGGTTGCGCGAACATATACCTCCTTTTGCAGAGAATGTGAACAGTCTATGGTACTGTAATTTATATCTTTTAAACTTAGGGTATATAACATAATACAAATTTGTTTATTTCTTCTTTTAGTCTATTAAATTTCTAAAGTGTTAGTGAGAAGTAGGGTGTATTAAAATCGACTCGAAAAGCATTGAATGTAACGTAAAAAGTGATTCACCGTCTAGCTTTATAAGGAGCTGATGAATCACCTGCACATGAAAGTTTCACTTTATCTCTCTGTCTCAAAAAACTCGATCCACTCTCCATCAGGACCAGAGAAGAAAAAATAACGTGTTCCATCTGGTAGCGTTTCAATTTCTTCACTTAATAAAAAAGTGATCCCTAATTTTTTCAGCCTTTCCATTTCATCTTCTAATGAATCTACTTTGAAGCAAATATGATGTATTTTACCTTCTGTTGGCAGAGAAGAATTATAACCTTCAATGAATTCAACAATGGTTTCTTGGGCGCCATCTACACCTAAAAAAGCGAGTTTTAAGTTTGGATCTGGATGTCCCATACGTTTGATAAGTTTTAACCCAACCACTTCTTCATAAAATGAGATCGATGTTTCTAAGTTTGCAACCATGATTCCAACATGTTCGATTCTTCGTACCGGCATATCGATTCCTTCTTTCCGTAATTTTAATATGTATCATAATATTGAAAATTGAGAAAATATGCAAGATAAAAACCTTACAAATTTTATGATGTTCTATGATATAGTGAGAAAGTATGTTTGGAAAGAAGGAAGGAGACAACGCAATGAACACAACTTTACAAACTCCTTCATTAACGGAAACGATGAAAGAGTGGCATCAAGCATTAGCATATGAAATTAAACATTGGAAAACGATAGGCGGTAGTAAGCTATCGATTATAAATGGTCGTTTTTTATATACAGATTATGAAAGTACAGTTTATGTATTTCAGCTTATCTCGGAAGTAAGCTTACCAGAGGGTACACCCATTCGAATTGAATTTGATGGTGAGGAAACAACAGGAGAAGTATTATCCGTACATGGATTAGAAATCGAGCTGAAATTGAATGATTATATACAAGGTGAAATAAGAGAAGCTAGTTTATACAGTGAACCATGGCAGTTGTTAGAACAACTGCAAGAGCGGTTGAAAGAAATACGAAAAGATAAACAAAAGCGTCAGCGGGTAAAGCGTCTTTTAGATGGAAAGAGTACGCCAAAGCATATAGAAAAGATGAAAAATCCGAAGAATGAACTTGCATATCGTTCTTTTTATAATAGGGCGACATATGTGTGGGGACCACCTGGAACAGGAAAGTCTTATAACTTATCACGCATTATTTCGGCGCATTATCAAAAAGGAAAGTCAGTACTTGTACTTGCTCATAGTAATGCAGCAGTGGATGTATTAATGAGTGAAGTCACAAAGCAAATAGAGAAGAAAGAAAAATGGACACCAGGAGAAATCGTCCGATATGGATTTAGTCAACATGAACATATACGTAATCATGAAACGTTGCTTGCTTCTAGATTAGTCGAAACAACGAATGGATCATGGGGAGAAGAAAAGCTTTATTTAGAGGAAATGCGCCAAGATCTTCGCCAAAAAATCTTATCGTATAAAGCAACTGCTTCTGATAAGAAGCGGATGCAAGAAATTGAAGGAGATCTTAGAAAACAAAGAGCGAAAATTAAAGAAGTAGAAAGAGAATATATTGAAAATGCAAAAGTAATTGGTGCAACGCTATCTAAGTGTGCAATTGATTCTCTTATTTACGAACGAACATTTGACTTAATTGTCGTGGACGAAGTAAGTATGGCTTATGTACCACAAATTGCTTTAGCAGCTTCTCTTGGAAAAAGAATTGTCGTTTGTGGTGATTTTTTACAGTTACCACCAATTGCGATGGCAAATCATGAGCTCGTTAGAAAGTGGCTAGGGGAAGATATGTTTTATCATGCTGGCATTGTCCAATCTGTAAATAGTTATGAAACGCATCCAAATTTATTTATGCTAGAGGAACAAAGACGAATGCATGCGGATATATCTAAGTTTACAAACTCATTTATTTATAAGAATAGAGTGTTCGATCATCCTTCTGTTTCGGCAAGACAAGAATTAGCGAAATTACAGCCATTTGCAAATGAAGCGCTAGCTCTGTTTGATACAAGTTTGATGGGCGCTTATTCTTTAAAAGATGCAGCCTCTGGTTCACGTTTTAATATTATGTCCGGTTTCGTTGCGATGCAGCTGATTTTAATTGGATTATTAGATGGTGTTCAATCAATTGGAGTTGTCACGCCATATCGCGCGCAGTCCCGTTTCTTATCAACGGGTATAAGGGAGATTTTGCAAAAAACAAAGTATCGAAATACGCCTATATTAGCGGCAACAGTTCATAAATTTCAAGGGTCTGAACGAGATATGATGATATTTGATACAGTAGATAGTTATCCGCAGGAGAGACCCGGCGTATTATTTTTTGATCATAAAAATCATCGTTTAGTAAACGTTGCGATAACGAGAGCAAGAGGGAAGTTTATTCAGTTATCGGACTGTAAGTATATGCGGAAAAACCTTTCTCGAAAACAAGCGTTATCTCACTTAACTTCTCACATAGAAAGACACGGAAATGTATATGATCGTACTACTTCGCGCCCATTGCTAGAACGAAAAATTACAAAACGTTTGAGATGGTTTATGCAAATGAATTTGGAAGAACCGAAAGGATTATTAAAAGATATTCTATCGGCAAAACAAAAAATTATTATTTCGCTTCCAAGTACAAGACAGGTAGACAAAAGAGTATGGCAGGCATTAATGCGTACAGCAGCGCAGGTCACGATATATAGTGATGGACCAATTCCATTAAAAAACGTGAGAATACAAAGACAAAATAAGTCACTCCCATTTTTATTAATTGATGATGAAATCTTTTGGGCAGGAGCGCCTTTAACATCTCACATGACGTTTGAAGGAAGTCCAGAATTCCCTTATATATGTGCAAGATTACATGCACCTGAAACGATTGGCGTTTTAAAAGGGTTTTTAGATATTCGTTAAAATTAGATCGGAATTCCTTGACATTTACTCGGAATAACACTAGAATGAAAATAATTTAATATAATTTTATGAAAATAAAAACAATTTTCTTATCACGAGAGGTGGAGGGACTGGCCCTATGAAACCTCGGCAGCGGATTCAATATGAATACTGTGCCAATTCCAGCAAGTGAAAGACTTGAAAGATAAGAAAGAAGGCTATTTTGAATTTGTATTTTCAAGCCTCTTTCTATCTTTTAGAAAGAGGCTTTTTTATGTGTAAATTTAAAGGAGGAATGGAGAAAATGACAATAAAACAAGTAACGTCACACCGAAATATTATTACGGAAAGTATAGAAGGAAATAAAGAAAAATACATAAAAACAAGTCATGATATACATGCGAATCCTGAAATCGGTAATCAAGAATTCTTTGCATCCAGAACATTAAGTTTACTTTTAGGGAGTGCAGGATTTCAATTGCAGCATAATATAGCAGGACATGAAACAGGTTTTATCGCACGGAAAAGCTCAGGAAAACAAGGACCTACAATTGCTTTTTTAGCAGAGTATGATGCTTTGCCTGGATTAGGTCATGCGTGTGGTCATAATTTAATTGGTACAATTAGCGTTGCAGCAGCGATTGCATTATCGGAAACAATTGAAGAAATCGGCGGTGAAATCGTTGTATTTGGAACACCAGCAGAAGAAGGTGGTCCAAATGGAAGTGCAAAAGCAAGTTATGTGAAAGCAGGATTGTTTAACAAGATAGATGCAGCACTTATGATTCACCCTAGTGGAAAAACAGCAACAACAAGTCCGTCACTGGCAGTTGATCCACTTGATTTTCATTTCTATGGAAAATCAGCTCATGCAGCAGCGTCACCAGAAGAAGGAATTAATGCATTAGATGCGGTTATTCAACTTTACAATGGGATTAATGCACTGCGTCAACAGCTACCGTCAGATGTGAAAATTCATGGTGTCATTACTGAAGGTGGAAAGGCGCCGAATATTATTCCAGATTACGCATCAGCCCGTTTCTTTATTCGCGCAGCAACACGTAAGAGATGTGCGGAAGTAACAGAAAAAGTACGAAACATTGCGCAAGGTGCAGCACTGGCAACAGGAACAACAGTAAAAATCAATCAGTTTCAGAATGAAATTGATGAATTATTAGTGACAAAAACATTTAATGAAGTGATTGCTGAGGAATTAGAAAACCTTGGTGAAGAAGTAAATCGTAAAGAGAGACTTGGAATCGGTTCAACAGATGCGGGAAATGTGAGTCAAGTTGTACCAACGATTCATCCTTATATCAAAATTGGTCCAGAGCATTTAATTGCGCATACGAATGAATTTAGAGAAGCAGCTTGTTCGGAACTTGGCGATAAAGCCTTAGTTACATCCGCAAAAGCATTAGCGTATGCAGCATACCGATTAATTACAGAAGAAGGAACGCTTAATCAAATTAAGGAGGAGTTTAGAGGGGCGCAGCGAAATCAATAATGTGATAAGTACTCGAGAAGTGGTTTTCTAAAATTTTATTTGGATGAAAAAGGTTTGGAGAAATCTCTAAGCCTTTTTGGGTTATAAAAGGTAATAAAAAGAGAGATTACTACCCACAAATAGCAAGATAAATAGCTGAAGTATTAAAAAGGAGGAGGAAAAGTGAATCGGAATACTCTTAAAGGCTATCAAATTAGAACTGCACATAATAATGAAAGTACTCTTATTATTAATATGCTAAAAGAAATCGCTCAATGGTTAAAAGATAAAGAAATCAATCAGTGGCAGTACCTCTTAGAAGGTAGAGATGACGAAGAGATAACACAAGCTGTAACGAACAACAACACTTACATCATTTTAAAAGAGAATGAAATGATAGGCACTTTTACAGTGTCTTCCATACAAAGTAAATGGGATCGCCATATTTTTGGTGAAGATGTTTTTTTTGATTCACTATATTTACATAGACTGGCGATTATCCCTAAGTATATGAAAAGGAGAATAGGTGAAAGGATTTTGATGTGGATTCAAGATAATATGCAAACTGACAAAAAGTTCTTAAAGTTAGATTGTGTTGCAAATAATACTAAACTAAACAAATTCTATAAAAACAATGGCTTTGAGTATTTTGGCGTGGCAGATGGTCATAATAAATATTGAAAAAGGATAAAGAAATAGTTTTCATTACTTGTCATTAGTGCGCCGCTTGTAACTAAGTTTGTGATTGCGGTTGTATCCGTATCATTTGTTTTGCTTTTTTCGACGTCTATCCCATGTATTTTATCTATGGATATACCATGAAAAGTTTCATAACTTATTAATTTTGTATATTGAAAGAACGATTTTAACATTGGTGATTAGTGGGCCAATTGCATATGCTTTACTGTAAGAGATGAAAAGACACACTTATGTTATTAAAGTGAGTCTTTTTTTCGTATTATTAGATTTTAATCGATAGAAAATGAAATTTCGAATATTTTGATATGTGTTATGTGGCAAACTATAATATAGCTAGATACATAGAAAAGGGGATGTGTTTATGGAAATAGTAAACAAAAGAGCGATGTTGCGATTAATGGATGCAAATGATGTAGAAAAATTATTTGCAATTGTGGAAGGGAATAAAGAAGTTTGGACGTATTTAATAGCTAAAATGGAAAGTTATCAAGATATGGAGCGATATGTTGAAACGGCAGTAAAACGATATGAGAAGGGAACGGATTTACCATTTGTTGTTATAGATCAAAAAACGAATGAAGTTGTAGGCAGTACACGTTTGTATAGTATTTCAAATGATAACAAAACGGTTGAACTTGGCCAAACATGGTATCATCCGAGTGTACAACGAACAAGTGTGAATACGGAATGTAAGTACATGTTATTGCAATATGCGTTTGAAGAATTACACATGCTGCGTGTACAAATAAAAACAGACTTGCGAAATGAAAAAGCACAACGAGCGATTGAACGACTAGGCGCAGTAAAAGAAGGGATATTACGAAATGAGAGAAGGTTACCAAGCGGTTATGTAAGAGATGCGGTAGTATATAGCATCATTGCAAGCGAGTGGCCAATCGTGAAAGATCGATTACTACACAAAATGGACATGTATAAATAGGAGGCAAATATGACAAATTTAGAAACAAAGAGACTCAAGATGATCCCCTTTACATTAGAACTTGTCGAGGCAATGATAAAAGGGAGAGAAGAGCTACAGGAAATCACATCGTATAAAATATCTTTAGAATGGCCAATGCCAGATTATAAAGATATTTTGCCGTGGATTGCTGAAAGTTTACGAAAAAGCCCGAAACAAAGTAAATGGAGCGGACTTATTATTCATAAGGAAGATAATGTTATTATTGGTGATATGGGTTGTAAAGGTGCTCCTGATTCAACTGGTACAGTAGAGATTGGATATAGCATTGTACCAGAATATCAAGGGAAAGGCTATGCGACTGAAATGGCAAAGTCCTTCGTTAAGTGGCTGGAGCAGAATGAAGAAGTGCAAACGATTAAGGCAGATTGTTTAACGAGTAATGCCGCGTCGAGTAGAGTGTTAGAAAAGATAGGCTTTACATGTGTACTTGAGGAACAACATATGAAATATTGGATTGTAAAGTGAAACGGAAGAGGTATATGCTCTTAAGAGAGGAAAATATACCTTTTTTTCTTACAAAATGATTACTTCTTTTATATACTTTTGTTTCATCATTCCCTTCCGTGAAAAAATTCGTTACAATGGAGTTGTATGAGGAAATTCGTACATAAATCAAACTCATATAGTATGAAATAGTAAATTAAAAATCCTCTATTTGAATGAAAATCCTTTATAATACGAATTGATTGTTTAGAAAAGTTCCTTCTTTTAAATAAACTCAAATTTAATGATTCGAAAAAGGTCATTTTAAATTAATAGAAGTATGGATGATGCGCGGAGGCTAGTACAAATGAAACAAAATAAGAAAAGTAAGAAAAGACGAGTTTTGCAAGTGTTCTTGCTTATGATTAGTTCTATAATTCTATTTATTAGTTATGCAGCTTACGATATTTGGAGTAATCGCTTTAAAACAGATGAGGTACCTACAGATGCTGCTGTTGTACTAGGAGCGGCTTCTTGGAATGGAAAACCGTCTCCTGTATTCCGCGAACGAATCAATCATGCAATCTCCTTGTATAAAAATGGAAGTATTAAGAAGATTATTTTTACAGGTGGTACTAAATTTGAATCAGAGCTGGAAGAAGCACGGACTGCGAAAGCGTATGCATTAAAGCATGACGTAAAGGATGAAGATATATTAATTGAAACACAGTCACGTTTTACAGAAGATAATTTGAAGAATGCTAAGCAAGTTGGAATTGACAATGGCTTACATACTTATACAATCGTAAGCGATCCTCTTCATATGAAGCGAGCGATGAGAATAGCGAAGCATATTGGGATGGATGCATACGCATCGCCGACTCCCACATCAGCATATAAAACATTAGATACAGAAATTCCGTTCTTTTTTAAAGAATTGTGCTCTTATATTGGGTATGTTGCATCGTTACCTATACGTACTTTGAAAGGTGATTAAGAAAGTAAGAAAAAGGATAGACAAAGGTAGAATAGTTCTGCTGAGTCTGTCTTTTTTTCTATAACTTTACAAATTATAGAAAAAAATTCCGATAAAAACCTTGTATTTTTATCGGAATAGTGACACAATAAAATGCATAATCAAATATAATCTTATCGAGAGAAGTGGAGGGAACGGCCCAATGAAACTTCAGCAACCTATCATGTGATAAAAAGGTGCTAATTCCGAGTAGATAAGAAGGAAAAGAAATGACAACCTTCTTATATGTAAGGTTGTTTTTTTAGTAGGAGGAGAGAAAAGATGAAGCGTTTATTTTTTACACTAGTAAGCATCGTATGCAGTTTATTTGTAATTTCTGGTTGCGCAAAATCATCTGCAGGTGACCAAAAAGAAATTCGTTTAGGGTTTACCCCAGGACCATACAGTGATCAAGTGAAAAAGGCAGTTCAACCATATTTAGAGAAAAAGGGCTATAAAATTAAAATTGTTGAGTTTAATTCACCAAACGAAACAAATCCAGCCCTAACAAATAAGGATATTGATGCAAATATATTTCAAAGTACTGCTTTTATGGAATCGTACGCAAAAGAAAATAATGCGAAAATTTTGAGCATTATTCAGGTTCCATCAGCACCTCAAGGTGTATACTCTGAAAAACATAAGTCATTAGATGATTTGAAGGATGGAATGAAGATTGGGGTACCAAATGATCCAGTTAATTTAGAACGTGCATTACGTATTTTAGAAGAGATTGGCTGGGTGAAATTAAAAGACAATGTAAATATTTTAACAATCTCTGAAAAAGATATAACGTTTAAAAAGAAAGATTTCAAATTGGTACCGCTTGAATCACCACAAATTCCAAGAGCTATGAAAGATTTAGATTACGGTATTATTAACGGAAACCTTGTTATTTCATCTGGACATAAGTTAAAAGAAGCGCTGGAATTAGAAAAAACACCATCACAACATAGAATTATTGTTACTGTTCGCGATGAAGATAAAGAAAAACCATTTGTGAAAGATTTAATTGAAGCATATCATTCACCAGAGTTTAAAAAGATGATTCAATCTGAAGAACAATTTGAGGGGTTTGTGCTCCCTGATTACTTAAAGTAAAGGAGATCTTGATATGACATTATCATTTATAGAAACAGAAGAACAAGTTCTCGTATTGGAGAAAATAAAAGAATTCATTCCGCGATTTGCAGAAAGGGAACATCAACTGAGTGAACTCGGATCTTTTCCTTTTGAAAATATTAAAGATTTACAAAATATTGGTTATACGAAGCTAACATTACCAAAAGATGTCGGTGGAAAGGCCATTTCATTGTATGATTTTGTTTTATTTCAAGAAAAAATTGCAGAGGGAGATGGAGCAACCGCTTTATCAATTGGTTGGCACCTTGGAATTGTGAAAGAACTTGCTGAAAATCGCTCATGGAAACCTGATATGTTTTCTTGGTTTTGTGAAGAAGTAAAAAAAGGTGCTCTTTTTAACCGAGCAGCAACAGAACCGAAGACAGGGAGTCCAACAAGGGGCGGGAAACCAGAAACATTAGCTGTGAAAAAAGGTGATAAATGGGTTATAAACGGCAGAAAGACTTTTACAACGATGGCACCTGTACTTGATTATTTCATCATCTCAGCGAGTATTGAAGGACGAGAAGAGATAGGAGAATTTGTGATTCCAAGGCACGAAAAAGGTGTCTATATAGAGGAGACATGGGATAGTGTTGCGATGCGTGGAACGGCTAGCCATGATCTTGTATTACAGAATGTTGAAATCCAAAATAAATTTTTTACAGATGTAAAAGGTGCACAGGTGAAACCAAAAGGAATTGGATGGTTACTGCATATACCAGCATGTTATTTAGGGATTGCGCAGGCTGCAAGAAATTATGCGATTGATTTTGCCAAGTCATATCAACCGAATAGTTTAAATCATCCAATCAGTTTACTGCCGAATATTAGAAGATTAGTAGGTGAATTAGAGCTAGAACTTATGCAGGCACGCACGTTTTTATATCAAGTTGCAAAAAAATATGATGAGGCAGAAGATAAACAATCTTTGCAAGCCGAATTAGCAGCTGCAAAATATATTGCGACGAATGTAGCCATATCGGTTGTAGATAAAGCAATGCGAATTGTTGGAGCGAAAAGCTTATCTGAAAAAAATCCACTACACCGTTATTATTTAAATATTCGAGCTGGTTTACACAATCCGCCAATGGATGATGTAACACTCTCGCTAATAGCAGACGATGTTTTTAAATCAAATGAAAAGGAGTGAATGAAAATGATAACGTTACGCGATATCAATAAAACATTCCAGACGAAAGAAGGTTTATTTCATGGTGTAAAATCAGTCTCTTTACAAATTGAAGAACATGATATATTCGGAATTGCTGGATTGAGCGGTGCAGGAAAGTCTACGTTATTACGTACAATGAATTTACTAGAAAAGCCGGATTCAGGTGTGGTGATTGTAAATGGAGAAGATTTAACAATGTTATCGAAGAAAGATTTACGAACGGCAAGACAGTCGATTGGTATGATTTTTCAACACTTTCATCTTCTTCATAATAAAAATGTATCGGATAATATTGCTTTGCCGTTAGAATTGAAGTCAGTTTCAAAAGAAGAAAAAGAAAAACGAGTGCGAGAATGCTTAGAAATTGTTGGCTTAAGCGATAAAGCATATCATTTTCCTTCACAACTAAGCGGTGGGCAAAAACAACGTGTTGCGATTGCACGTGCATTAGCAAATGATCCCAAAGTATTACTTTGTGACGAGCCGACATCGGCACTCGATCCGAAAACGACACGATCTATTTTACAATTTTTACAAAAGATAAATAAAGAGCTAGGGGTTACAATCGTAATTGTAACGCATGAAATGAATGTCATTAAACAAATTTGTAATAAAGTAGCAGTGATGGAAGAAGGAGAAGTTGTTGAATCCTTCCATTTACGTGACCAACATCTAAAACCAACAACAGAAATCGCAAAACTTCTATTAGGTGTTGAAGGAGAGAGGGGCATTGCACATGTTCAATAATGTTATTCCACTGCTTCCAGAAATTTGGACATCGCTTTTGCAAACATTTTTAATGGTTGGACTTTCAGTTGGAGCGGCAATTATTTTAGGAATTCCTTTAGGTGTAATTTTATATTTTACTAGCAAAGGACAAATTTTGGAACAAAATATTGTCCATCGTACATTAAACGGCATCGTAAATATTATTCGCTCATTTCCATTTATCATTTTGTTAGTAGCTCTTGTACCATTTACAAGAACCTTATTAGGAACTACAATTGGTCCAATCGCTGCAACGATTCCTTTATCAGTAGCAGCCATTCCTTATTTTGCAAGACTTGTAGAGCAAGCGCTGCGCGAAGTTCCAAAAGGGGTAATTGAAGCTGCTGAGGCAATGGGAGCGTCGCCACTGCAAATTGTTTGGAAAGTACTGCTTGTTGAGGCGCGTTCAGGTCTTGTATTAAGCTTAACAGTTTTAACAGTAAGCTTTATTTCCTACTCAGCTATGGCAGGTGTTGTCGGCGGTGGTGGTGTCGGTGACTTAGCCATTCGTTTCGGTTATTATCGTTTCCAAACAGATGTTATGGTTGTTACGGTACTTATGCTTGTGATTCTCGTTCAATCTGTACAATTTATTGGAAATAGAATTGCGGCGAAACTTGATAAAAGATAATGATAAAAAGAACTTTGGTATGCACCAAAGTTCTTTTTATTGTAGGGGATGAACAATGAAAGGTGTTCAATGATCGACGTGCGGAAAATTAGCACTATCGATATAACATATGAGAGAATGTAGGAGAGAAGATAAGGGAATATATATGTGAAAGGGGGAAAAACAGTGGCAGAAATCAAATTTGATATTAAAGAAACTTTTGGAGTTATATCACAGTCACCTAAAGGCTGGAACAAAGAACTCAATCTAATTAGCTGGAACGGCAAAGAGCCAAAGTATGATTTGCGTGATTGGGCACCGGAACATGATAAAATGGGAAAAGGTATCACATTGACAATCGAAGAGTTAAAAACATTAAAAGATATTTTAAACCGTATGGAGTTATAAAAACAAAGTGTTTTGTGCAGAAAAAACCACTTTTGAATTGTTATTTCAAGAGTGGTTTTTTTGTATGGACGTATATGTCAGAAAAGACTATACAATCTTTTCTTCTCTATCTTCTTTTTTGTGATGTTCAGGCACGTAGATATATTGTGATACAATAAGAAGAACGCTTATA
This sequence comes from Bacillus sp. UNC437CL72CviS29, assembly GCF_000482345.1. NCBI lineage: Bacteria > Bacillati > Bacillota > Bacilli > Caryophanales > Bacillaceae > Bacillus > Bacillus sp. UNC437CL72CviS29. The sequence goes on from NZ_AXVB01000016.1 coordinate 77,092, forward strand.
AAAAATACAGGGAACATACTCGATAGAAATAGACCATCCATCATAAAATTAGTGATTAAACAAACGATAATAATGAGTGATGTAAATAGATGAGAAATGTGTTTTTTTAATCGTATTTTATATAATTCTCGCAATATTTCACAGCATACAAATAAGATGAGTATGCTTAAAAAATATATATTTGTATCATAAATAACAAAACAACAGATTAGACCGAAGAAAGCTAGATACTCAATAAGTAACGGAATATTACGTAGCATAAGATGTTACCGTACTAAGTAAGGAAGTGGATCAACGGCATTTGTTTTCTCGAAATTCCATTCCCCATTATGTAATTCAAAGTGAAGATGTTGTCCTGTTGAATGTCCAGTGCTCCCCATCTGCCCTAACTCTTGACCAACTTGAACGCGATCTCCGGCTTGTACAAATCTGTTTTTCATATGTGCATAAACAGTCGTATATAATTTTCCTTTTATGTAATGAGTGACAAATACAACATTACCATAGCTACTAGAATAGTAGGATTTGATAACTTTCCCAGCAGCTGCAGCATGGATAGAAATATCTCCAGTTGCCACAAAGTCAACACCATAATGCATTTGTCCCCATCTCACTTCAAATGGTGAGCTAACTTGTCCTTGTGTTGGAAATTTAAAAACAGCAGGTATGGAAGGTGATGTAGATTTCTCTTGCGGTTTATTTTGTAATACATAATGTTTTGCAACATACCCATATCCAGAGCCAAAACGAATTTTATACCATGTACCTACAGTATCAACGACTTGAAGTTGCGTTCCGTTTTGTAAAGAGCCAATAACAGCAGTGTTTGTCCCTGCACCGCTGCGTACTTTTAAGTTAGGTGTTGCAACGTAGTAAGCATTGTTTTGTATTGTAATCCCGTTAACGAATGAGTGTGAACGATTGGATACAAATTCTTTTTTTACGTATCCTTTTTGTCCATTGTGAGAGATGAGATACCAGTCGTGATGTGTTTCTTGGACAGAGATAAATGCTCCGTTTGGTAATACGTCAATAATGGATGATTGTATACTTGGTTTTGAACGAACATTTAAGGCGTCTGCAGTTACGATGTGTTGGGTTTGTTGTGGATGTAGCTTTTTCAAAGATAAATTGGACTTTTGGATGTAGCCAATTTTGTTTTGGGAGTTTACTTTATACCAGTTACGTGTAGTTTCGAGAATAATCACAGGTGTGTTATATGAAATACTTCCGAGGGAATCACTATTTGTTGTGCTTTCTTGATAGAGTTGAACGTTATCAAGTTTTACGTATCCGATTCCTGCGTTGCTCTTTGGTTGTACAGCTGTTGTTTGCGTATCTGCTTCAGTAGTGGATGGTAAAAGAGAAGCGATTGCAATAGTTGTTGCTGTCAATGTTGTAGCTTTCATATTCATCGTATAATGAGCCTCCTTGTATTGTTTGTGACAAAATTTAGAAATATATTAAAAGAATAACAGAAATATAGTAATTATGGAAATAAAGAAAGAGAATTCAGTTGTTTCTCAAGTACGCAACTTTAGGTTAATGAACTTGTTTTTCTAAACTTTACAGGAGTTTGAAAAATCTTTCATTTTCTTTGCTTTTTTCAAGTTTTATATGAGAAACCTATGTTTCGGATTTATACTACGGTATAATAATGTGGAAAAAGTACGAAAAGAGGTAAGTTTCATGCTAGAGGTTATTGCAACTTGTTTAGAAGATGTGAAGCAAATTGAAAAAGCTGGTGGAAATCGAATTGAACTCATTTCAGCATACACAGAAGGTGGATTAACACCAAGTTATGCTTTTATAAAAAAAGCGGTGAAAGCTGTAAACATACCTATTCATGTTATGATTCGTCCTCATGCTAAGTCATTTATATATACAGCAGAAGAAATCGAAATGATGAAAGAAGATATTCGAGTCGCGCAAGAACTTGGTGCAGCCGGTGTTGTATTAGGTGTATTGAATGAACAAAATCAAATTGATGAAGAAAAATTAGCTGATTTATTATCTGTTGTAGATGGAATGAATGTCACATTTCATCGTGCAATAGATGAAATGGTTGATCTTGTTGGTGCAGTTCAAACATTGCGTAATTTTGAAAAGATCACTCATATTTTAACTTCTGGTGGACAAGGAGGCATAGTGGAAAATATTCCTGTACTCCATGAAATGCAAAGAGTAAGTCAAGGTGATGTACAGCTCATTGCTGGAAGTGGTGTGACAAAGGAAAATATACAACGAGTATTGAATGAAACAGGAATTTCAGAAGCGCATATTGGTACTGCAGTCCGAGAAGGTAAATCTTGTTTTGCTGAAATAAATCAAAAATCTGTACAAGATCTAGTGGGATTGACAAAATCATTATAATGCTAGAGAAGAGGGGAAAAGATGGAGAAAAGCAAGAAAAAAGAAATTATTTCATGGATTAAAACAATAGGAATTACAATAGGAATCGCTTTAATTGTACGTGGTATTTTATTTACTCCTTCTCTCGTACAAGGTGAGTCTATGATGCCTACTTTAGAAAATAATGAGCGTGTCCTTGTCAATAAAATTGGTTATAATATACAAGGTTTAAATCGCTTTGATATTATCGTGTTTCATGGGAAAGAAGGATATGATTTAGTGAAGCGAGTAATTGGCTTACCAGGGGATACGATTGAGTATAAAAACGACGTATTATATGTGAATGGAAAAGCGGTAGATGAACCATATCTAGCAGAGTATAAGGAACAGGTAGGTAAAGGGAAGCTAACTCCTGATTTCACGTTAGAGCAAAAAACTGGAAAAGAAAAAGTTCCAGAAGGACAAGTATTTGTACTGGGAGATAATCGTCAAGTTTCAAAAGATAGCCGCATGTTTGGATTTGTTTCTGAAGATCAAATTGTCGGAAAAGGTGAAGTAGTATTTTGGCCGTTGCAACAAGTAAGAGCGTTGCATTAAAGATAAGATTTTGATATATGTGTTAAAAAGCATTGAATGTTCATTTCAATGCTTTTTTTATTTTAGAAAAATATTGTCTAAAGAGAAAGAATATTTTATAATTTTAAATTATATATTTGTTTCGAAAAACGGAATTGTTGTTCCGAATTACGGAACTTAGGGGAGCTAGGATGAGTATAAATAAAACAGCTGTAAAGACGATGGATATTTTAGAACTATTTTATGAACATGAAGAGTTAACGTTAACGGAAATGGTTCATCACACGGGGATGCCTAAAACATCTGTATACCGTTTAATTGGTTCACTTGAAGAAATGGGTTTTTTACAAAAGACAACAAAGGGAGCCTATAGACTGGGATTAATATTTTTAGGATTTGGTCAGCTTGTTTCGAAGCGATTATCGGTACGAAATATTGCAAAACCATATATGAAAAAGCTTAGAGATTCTCTTGGTCAAGCTGTCAATTTAATTATTCAAGATGATAATGAGGCAATTTATATTGAAAAAATGGATGGAGATCAACCAGTAAGAGTATACACAGAGATTGGAAGACGAGCACCTTTATATGCAGGAGCATGTCCGCGTATTTTGCTTTCGTATTTTGGAGAAGCCGATCAAATGCGGTATGTAGAGAAAGTACAATTACAACGATTTGCGGATGGAACGATAGTGGATAAAGAAGAGTTACAAAACCAGTTACGTAAGGCAAAAAGAGAAGGGTATACGATAAGTTATTCGGAACTTGAGAACCATACAGCTGCCATTGCAGCACCTATTTTTGCAAGCGATGGTCATGTAATAGCTGGTATTAGTATTTCAGGATTAGAAATTGAGTATAATGAATCGACAATTCCAACCTTTATTAAAAAAGTGAAAGAAACGGCGCATCAAATTTCGAAAGAACTTGGCTGGATGGGTGAAAAGGAAGGGATATGATGAAATTTTCAGCACTAGGGGATCAAGCAGTTGTTGTTACATTTGGAGAAAAAATTGATTTGGGTATATATGAAAATGTGCAAAATTTATGCAGTCTATTAAAGCAAAATCCTTTTCATGGAATGATTGAGTGTGTACCTTCATTTGCTTCTTTAACAGTATACTATGATGTATATAAATTATGGGAGAAAAATGAAGGAAAGATAGTGCCTTATGATTTTGTATGTGAATACGTAAATCGATTGCTTAGTCATACTCAAAATAAAACGCAAAAACAATATGATTGTATTTCAATTCCAGTTTGCTACGGCGGTAAATATGGACCTGATTTAGAAGAAGTTGCAGCATACCATGAGTTATGTGCAAGTGATGTAATTCGTCTTCATAGTGAAGCGACGTATTTTGTTTACATGTTAGGGTTTACACCAGGTTTCCCGTATTTAGGTGGGATGCCCAAAGAGCTCGAAACACCTAGAAAACAAACACCGCGTTTACAAATAGCACCTGGTTCAGTTGGAATTGGCGGAAGTCAAACAGGAATATATCCATTAGAAACACCAGGTGGCTGGAATATTATTGGCCGGACACCTATTGCATTGTTTCAGCCAGATGAAGAAAAGCCTACATATGTCCAAAGCGGAATGTATTTACGTTTTATCCCAATAACAGAGGAAGAGTTTCTGGTTATGGAGGGAGCTAAGAAATGAATGTTGAGATTTTACATGCGGGGATGTTTACAACGGTTCAAGATTTAGGAAGATATCATTATCAACAATATGGTGTACCTGTTGGCGGTGCTATGGACCAGGCAGCATTAAGAATGATAAATATGTTAGTAGGAAATGAAGAGAATGAAGCTGGATTAGAAATTACAATGATGGGACCGAAACTACTTATAAAGAAAACAACATTGCTGGCAATTGGTGGTGCGAATACGGAGCCTCTGTTAAACGGGGAGCCAATTCCATTATGGCGACCAGTTCTGGCGAAAGAAGGGAGCATGCTTTGTTTCGGGAAGGTGCAATTTGGGTGTAGAACATATGTGACCTTTGCAGGTGGAATTGATGTTGCAAGTAGTATGGGAAGTAAAAGTACATATGTAAGAGCGAGTATAGGTGGAATGGAAGGACGGGCATTGAAAAAGGGAGATCTTTTTCAAATTGGTACACCGTCAAAATTTGCTACTTGCTTGATAAAGAACTTGATGGATGAAGAAAGAATGGCAACAAGTTGGGGGATATGTAGTCATGTTTTACCTAAATATAGTCGTAGCCCAATTATTCGTGTCATTCCAGATTTTGAATGGGATCAATTTAAGAATGAAAGTTTAGATGCGTTTTTTACAAAAGAATATAAAGTATCTAATTATGCTGATCGTATGGGATATCGGTTTGAAGGTGAAGAACTAAAAAGAATAGAACAATCTGAGATTTTATCAAGTGCAGTTACCTTTGGAACAATTCAGGTGCCGCCTGGTGGCAATCCAATTATCTTAATGGCAGATAGACAAACGACAGGTGGATATCCGCGAATTGGTAATGTCATATCAGTTGATTTACCTATCCTTGCACAATTGAAACCAGGTGATTATGTTACGTTTGCAAAGACTTCTATAACAGAAGCGACAGAACTTTACATAGAGCAAGAACAAAATATGAATTTATTAAAGAAATTTATCGCTTTACAAGCTTAAAGTAGGGGGGGAATAGAATATGGTTACGATTGATTTGAATTGTGATTTAGGAGAAGGATTTGGTGCATATCAAATAGGAAACGACGATAAAATTCTTCCGTTTGTTTCGTCAGTAAATATTGCATGTGGTTTTCATGCTGGTGATCCAACTGTTATGCGTCAGACTGTTGAAAAATCGCTAAGAAATAATGTGGAAATAGGTGCGCATCCAGGTTTTCCAGATTTAATTGGGTTTGGGAGAAGGATGATGCGCGTTTCTCCAGATGAAGTATATGATTATGTTTTATATCAAATCGGAGCATTAGATGGATTTATAAGAGCGGCAGGAGGGAGGATGCATCATGTAAAACCACACGGTGCACTTTATAATATGGCAGCTACTGATCAAGAAATTGGGGATGCGATTGCAAAAGCAATCTATCAAATAAATCCAGAGTTATTCCTGTATGGATTAGCAAATAGTAAATTTATACAAGCAGCCGAAAAATATGAACTGAGGCTTGTGCAAGAGGCGTTTGCCGATCGTACGTATCAATTAGATGGAACATTAACAAGCCGAACAGAAGAAAATGCAATTATAAAAAATGAAGATATAGCAATTGAACAAGTAGTGCAGATGGTTAAGGAAGGAAATGTAAAAACAGTCGGTGGAAAGATAATCAATATTGATGCGCAAACAATTTGCATACATGGTGATGGTGAGCACGCAGTTCAATTTGTAGAAAAAATATACAGAACATTTCGATTAAACGATATTTCTATTTGTGCACCAAAGTAGAATAAGGGGGAGATACATAAATGCTGAAATTAATTGGAATATTGCTTGTAGCTGTTGGATTTTTATTTCGTCTTAATACGTTATTAGTTGTAATGGTTGCAGGAATTGCAACGGGTATGATTTCAGGGATGAGTTTTTATGATGTGATTAGTATGTTTGGAAAGTTTTTCATAGAAAACAGATATATGTCGATGCCAATTTTATTAACACTCCCTGTCATTGGGATACTAGAAAGATATGGACTAAAAGAAAGAGCAGAAGCATTAATAACGAAATCTAAAGGAGCTACAACAGGAAGAGTACTCATGTCATATTTTGCGATTCGCGAAGGATCAGCTGCAGTAGGACTTAATATTGGTGGGCATGCTCAAACAGTAAGACCATTAGTTGCACCAATGGCAGAAGGGGCAGCACAAGGGCGTTACGGAAAACTTCCAGAAAAACTGAAAGAAAAGATTAAAGCGAATGCAGCGGCAGCTGAAAATACAGCATGGTTTTTTGGGGAAGATATTTTTATCGCAACAGGAGCAATTCTATTAATGAAGGGATTTTTTGATTCGGTAGGAATGCATGTTGGTGTGTGGGATATGGCGCTTTGGGGAATTCCTACGGCAATCTCATCTTTTATTGTCAGTTGGATTCGTTTTAAACGATTCGATAAGTATATTGAAAAAACGATGAAAAAAGAAGAAAGCAAACAAAAGGAGGCGATATAAGATGAATATTATTACACTTGATACAATCTATTATTTATTAGGTATTATTGTTGCCTTTGTCGCGATCCGTATTGCTTTTGATCGTCAGCATCCAAATCGCCTTGGTTCTAGTTTATTTTGGGCATTATTTTCTATTACATTTTTATTTGGGAATATGATTCCGTCATTTTATATCGGTTGTATTGTATTAGCAATGGTCGTTTTAGCATCATTAAATAAAGTAACGAAGTCCAATGAAAAAGAAGCACCTACAGAAGAGCGAGTGAAACATGCAGAAAAATTGAGAAATAAAATTTTTATGCCCGCTATTTTAATTCCCATTTTTACAATCATTGGTACGTTAACGTTAGGAAAGCTAAAGTTTGGAAATGTATTTCTCGTTGATCCTGAGAAGGTCACATTAATCGCATTAGCTCTTGGGGCATTGCTTGCTTTCGTAGCGGCAATGGGAATCACAAAGGCAAAAATAACAGCCCCTGTACAAGAGGGAAGCAGATTATTACAAGCTGTCGGATGGGCCGTTATTTTACCACAAATGTTAGCAGCGCTTGGTGGTATTTTTGCAAAATCTGGTGTGGGTCAAGTTGTCTCAGATTTAGTAGGACAAGTATTGCCGACAGAATATCCATTTGTCGCTGTTATGGCATATTGTTTAGGGATGATGTTGTTTACAGTTGTAATGGGGAATGCCTTTGCCGCATTTGCTGTTATTACAGGAGGAATTGGTCTACCGCTTATCGTTCAAATGCATGGAGGTAACCCAGCGATCATGGCTGCGCTTGGAATGTTTGCAGGGTACTGTGGTACATTGATAACGCCGATGGCAGCAAACTTTAATATTGTACCAGCGATGCTATTAGAATTAAAAGATAAAAACGCGGTAATAAAGGCTCAAGCACCAATTGCAATTACTATTTTTGTGATTAATATGTTCATCATGTATGGACTTGTGTACAGGTTTTAGAAGGGAGTGGGGATGATGAAGACAGTATTGTTAACAGGGTTTGAGCCTTTTGGTGGAGAAGAAATGAATCCTGCCTGGGAAGTTGCAAAGGAACTAGATGGCCAAGTGATGGGAGATTACAAGATTATTAGTAAGCAAGTTCCGACTGTATTTCATAAGTCACTACAAGTGTTACAGACTTATATGGAGGAAATAGAACCAGAGCTTGTTATATGTATAGGACAAGCAGGAGGACGCCCAGATATTACAGTGGAACGAATTGCAATTAATGTTGATGATGCAAGGATTCCTGATAATGAGGGGAATCAGCCGGTTGATGTACCTATTATAGAAGAAGGACCCGTCGCATATTGGTCTACGCTTCCAATGAAAGCGATTGTAAAGAAACTTCGTGAAGAAGGAATACCAGCTTCTGTTTCGCAAACTGCAGGTACATTTGTTTGTAATCATCTCTTTTATGGACTTATGCATATGTTAGGTAAGAATGGAAATAGGATCCGAGGTGGTTTTATACATATTCCGTTTTTGCCAAAGCAAGCAAGTAATCATCCTGGGCAATCAAGTATGTCACTGCCTGTTATTACAAAAGGAATTGAATTGTTAATACAGGTCGCATTAGAGGTAGAAACAGATATTGTAGAATGCGGCGGGGCAACACACTAAGCAAAAATGCAACGCCTACTATGGACAAATGTTATAATAATAGGAAGAAGTATACATAGAGGTGAGAGTCATGCAGCAATATGAAGAAGTATGTTCTATTATAGAAAAAGCAAATAAGATTACGGTATTAACGGGTGCTGGTGCGAGTACTGAAAGTGGTATTCCGGATTTTCGATCAGCGAATGGTTTATATGCAGATGCAAAAGTAGAAATGTACTTATCGAGAGGGTATTATAACCGTAACCCAAAAGACTTTTGGAAACATTATAAAGAAATATTTCAAATTAATACGTTTCATCAATATAAACCGAACCGAGGGCATGAATTTTTAGCTGATTTAGAAAGAAAAGGAAAAGATATCACAGTATTAACACAAAATATCGATGGTTTACATCAATTAGGTGGTAGTAAGCACGTTATTGATTTACATGGCACACTCCAAACAGCTCACTGTCCAAAATGTAAAACGAAATATGATTTGCAATATATGATAGATCATGAACTGCCACGATGTGAAATATGTAATTTCATCTTAAATCCAGATGTCGTTTTATACGGTGATACATTGCCGCAATATCAAAATGCAATGCAGCGTTTATATGAAACGGATGTATTACTCGTGATGGGAACGTCGTTAAAAGTGCAGCCGGTTGCATCATTCCCGCAAATTGCAAAAAGAGAAGTAGGGGCAACAACAATTTTAGTAAATGAAGAATTAACGGGGCAAGAGAATCATTTTGATTATGTATTTCAGCAGAAGATTGGGCAGTTTGTAGATCAATTTTAAATGGTGTAGGAGAACCGAGATAAGAGGTATTTATCTCGGTTTTCTCGAGTTTAAATTTTCTTAATTTTCCATAGAATACTATAAATTATATTATCTATGTGCTTTAATATTATTAATAGAGAAAATTTTTATATCAGGATGAGTATGTATGGTTTTGTTTTTGGTTACTTATTTTGCGAATTGTGTGAGGGAAAGGGACTTTAAACTATAGAGAGAGGAGAGCATAATGGAAAAGAAGAAAGAGAAAACGAAACGGAAAAAGAAAAACCACATTCCTTTTCGGTTAAATGTGCTGTTTTTCTTTGTATTTCTTATGTTTTCAACTGTTATTATTCAATTAGGTAAGGTCCAAATTATAGATGGCAAGACGTATACAAATAAGGTGGAAAAGAAGGAGGATCTAACGGTTAGTACTCCTGTTCCGCGTGGTAAAATTTTTGACCGAGAAGGCCATTCGATTGTTGATAATAAACCATTACGGACTATTACATATACAAAAATGACAGGCGTTAATTCAGAAGAAATGTTAAATACGGCAAAACTACTTGCGAAAATCATTGAAATGCCGCAGGAAGCTATGGATAAATTAACAGAGGTAGATAAGAAAGATTTTTGGATGCAATTACATAAGAAGCGTGCAGCAGAAAAGGTGACAAAGGAGGATGAAAAGAAACTAAGAGCAAAAAAAATAGAGGGAAAAGAATTAGATAAAAAGATGGAAGAATTGAGACGTGAGCGGATTACAGCGGAGGAATTAAAGGAACTGACTGTCCAAGATATAGAAGTATTAGCAATTAAAAGTAAAATGAGCGCTGGTTATAAAATGATTCCTCAAATTATTAAGAAGGATGTAAAACAAGACGAATATGCCGTGGTTAGTGAAAAGTTAGCGGATCTTCCAGGTGTAGATACAACTGTAGATTGGGAACGTATATATCCATATGATAAGATACTTCGTTCTATACTTGGTAACGTTTCAAGCGCTGATGAAGGACTTCCAAAGGAACAACTAGACTATTATTTAGTTCGAGAGTATAACCGTAATGATCGTGTTGGAAAGAGTTATATTGAAAAGCAATATGAAGATGCGTTACATGGTACGAAAGCGCAATCAAAAAACATTACAGATAAGGAGGGAAAGATACTTCGAACCGAACAAATTAAAAAAGGAAAAAGTGGAAATAATTTAATGTTAACGATTGATATGGAATTACAAAAGCAAGTTGAGGAAAGCATTGAAAGAAATTTAATGGCATTCAAAGGCATAGAACCGTTGCTTGATCGGGCCTTTGTGGTAATGATGAACCCTAAAAATGGACAGCTGTTATCAATCTCAGGAAAAAAACTAGTAAATAAAGATGGAAATATGCAAGTAGAAGATTTTGCACTTGGTACAATGACGAGCTCTTATGAATTAGGTTCAACAGTAAAGGGAGCAACTTTACTAACGGGTTATCAAACGGGTGCTATTAAGCCATTTACTCATTTTGTCGATGCGCCGATGACATTTAAAGGAACAACAAAAGAAAAGAGATCATGGAAAGATTTTGGTGATGTTGATGATGTAAGAGCTTTACAAGTATCTTCTAACGTATATATGTTTCATACCGCTTTAAAGATTGCTGGAATTGATTATGTACCGAATAGTCCGTTAAATATAAAACAAGAAGTATTTGATAAAATGCGCTATCATTTTGGGCAATTTGGTTTAGGCGTTCCAACGGGGATTGAGTTACCCAATGAGACTGCGGGACAACGGGGAAGAAAAGATAATACACCGGGATTCTTACTTGATTATTCAATCGGTCAATATGATACGTATACACCGCTTCAGCTTGTGCAATATATTTCAACGATTGCGAATGGTGGTTATCGTATGAAACCACAAATTGTACAAGAGATTAGAGAGCAACCAGATAAAGCAGAGGATATTGGTAAGGTTGTTCAATCAATGGAACCAGTCATTTTAAATCGTGTAGATATGGATATTTCGTATATAAATCAAGTGAAAGAGGGGCTTAGAAAGGTATTTCAAGAAACTGACGGAACTGGTGTAGCCCACTTTCAAAATCTTCCTTATAAGCCTGCTGGAAAAACAGGAACAGCAGAAGCGATATATGGTGGTGATAGCGATACAGGTAAAGACGAAAATGGAGATAGAAAAAAATGTTATAATTTAACCTTAGCTGGCTATGCCCCTTATGACGCGGAACCGGAAGTTGCATTTTCTGTAGTTGTACCATGGGTAAACGATGATAAATCAGGGATTAATTCTAAAATTGGAAGAGAAGTTTTAGATGCCTATTTTGAATTGAAAGCGAAACGAGTGGGTGGAAATCCAGTTCCTGTAGAACAGCCGAATAAACCGCAGTAAAATGATTTTTAAGGATAGAATAAATAATGTATTCAAAAAAGAGACCTAAAAGGTAATGAGGCATACCTTTTAGGTCTCTTTTCGAATTAGCCCGCAGTAACAGCCTGATTCATTTAACAAGAAGAAACGTCCACTGATTAAAGATTTTGAGCTTTAATCATAAAACGATGTTGTTTCACATCGAAATACCCTTTTTGTAGAATAATTTGGTGTATTTTGTATAGCTCATTTATATATGTTTCAGTTTTGAAGTTAGGTACTTGCCAAGGAATGGCTTTTAAATAATAGACGAAAGCACCGATATCATAAAATCTTTGAACGGGAAATTCTTCTTTATATTGTAAAACTTTATAACCACTTTGTTGTATTTCCTCTAGAGCTGTTTCTAACTGCCAATTTGTAAATTCTAGATTGGGTGGTACGCCGAGTGTTTCATTGATTTCCGCACAATCTAAGCCACCTACTTGCTGCGTAAGGAAGATGCCATCTGGAGAAAGGATTCTTTTTACTTCAGAAGCAGAGTATGATTCATGTTGATTTAAAATTAAATCGAATTGCCTGTCATCAAACGGTAAGGTGTTGTCATCCGTTACTTTTACTACTTTTACACCTAAAGGTTCTAATTTCTTTTTTGCTATAGGGATATTGGGTGTATAACCTTCAGTCGCATAAATAGTTGAAGGGAAAGGTCTTAACAGGGATAAAAATTCACCGCCACCTGTTCCCATATCAAGCATAGCATGAGCGTTTTGTATAAGCTGAAAGGCCATGCTGCCATATGACCAAGAAAGTAATTCACTTTTCATGCGACCAGTTTCTGTAATAAAAGAGAAATCCCATCCACTAAAGCTCGTATTTGCATTTTCTAAAAGTGTTAAAAATAATTTATCATTTTTCATGTTCGATCCTCCTGTTTATTATAAGAAAAATAAAGTGAATAAACAGAGGAGGAGGGCCTCTAATTGAGATATACGGTTGTTACGTTTCGTGTTCTAGTATTTTCATACGGAATCACTCCAGGAAAAAAAGTATGTTGTTTTACCTTCTAGATTTATAGATATAATACCTTCTCGAAGTAAAAAATAAAATAGATGTAGCTGCATAGCGGTAATAAAGGTAGTTTTTTATGCAACAAAATTCCCTATTCGTTCTTAACTAAAGCTTGTTGTTTTGTCTTTTGATGAGTCTATCTTCATTTCTGTTAGAAAGCCTTTGATCTGATTCTTGCATTTGTTCTTGATCCTTACTCGGAGTATTCAGTGCATCTAAAGGCATGTTGTTGATTTGATGATTTCGTAAATCTTTTTTATCCATGATATATAGCTCCTTCTGTGGTTTGAATTTACATACAATGTAGTTATTAATGGATATTTTACATCTTAAGATCAATTAATATACAAGGGATATATGGAAAAATCATTTAACTACAGTGGTTCTTTAAACAGAATAAAAATGAAATAAATGGTTAGGTTTTCTTAATTCACATAATTTTCAAAAATACAGTCTCCAAATGTTAATATTTGTTATATAATAAACCTATCAAGCATCATCCCTATGTTTTTCTAATATGCCTGTTAAGATAGTTTGTGTTCCTTTTTATCACCTTACCTTAAAAAGAACTTGTAGTGATTGCTACAAGTTCTTTTTGTTTTCTGATTGAACATGAACGGAAACTTTTAAATATCAATTACCATAAAAAGGAATAAATATTTTTCCGTGATTCGTAGCATGTTAAAAACGTAGGAGGTGATACATATGGCAAATAAAAATAACAGAAATAATAATGTAGTGATTCAAGGTGCTGAGAACGCAATTAATCAAATGAAGTATGAGATTGCACAAGAATTTGGCGTACAGCTTGGTCCAGACACAACATCTCGTGCAAATGGTTCAGTTGGTGGTGAGATTACAAAACGTTTAGTAGCTATGGCTGAACAACAGCTTGGCGGTAGATTCACTCATTAATTTCACTTGAAGACATAAAAGGTTATAGTACGTCGTAGTACATATCTTTTTGCTTGTATGTAATTTATGAATAAGCTTTGATCTCAATAGATATTCATACGATAAGCATCCAAATAGGGTGCTTTTTTCTTTGTTACATAGAAATTACACAATAACCATGAAATAGAACACTTTAATAAGGTAGCACCGCGCTGAGGTTAACAGTTTCTTATTTGTATCGTTTTTGTGGAAACCTATCATGTTAACTTGATAGGTATGTGTTGTTACGCATAATATGGGAATGGGTAATGGAAGCTTTAAAAATCGTAGATGGAGCATTAGCGTTAATGTCTGAATTCTGAATATTAAAAAATATAAATTTCAATTCCTCTTTTTTTCGACACTATTAGACAATTATAATGTATTTAAGATTGGTAAATCGAGAAATCAAGTGTGGTGAAAAACATAAATAGGGGAAATTTGTATATAATGTTTTGTTAACAGCAGAATTAGTTTTATTAGTTATGGAACAATATGAAAAATACCACAAAAAGGAAATTGTATAGCTGATTTTAATTTACCATTTGAGCACGAATGTAACAGAAACAAACGTCAGTAAACACGGTTGCTTCTTTTTTGAAAAACTCTTCTAGTTCATCAATGACACACATCACCTGTCGTAAATAACAAGCAATAGACTGTTCATTAAAATTTTATAGAAAATGCATTTCACTATTATTTTGATGCGACATATAAAATATTTAATCTTAATATGGTACTATATAAATTATGTGAGGTGAAAACATGCAAAGTAAAGAAGAAATAATAACGTTTGCATTGGCAACGGGATTAATTATACCAACAGTGGCATTATGTGGTGAAAGTCATGAAGAGGAAGAAGAGAAGGTTATGTCTGATCTACCATTTGAACATTAATAGGGTATATTCCTAGTGCTATCAAACTAACGAAAATAAGAGAATTTCCAACTACATCAAAAAGAGAATATTTCGGATTTGTAGCATAGTTTTTAAACGAAAAGAACCGCATTCAGAATTGTTGAATAATATAAAAGTGTTAATAATTCCTGTAATTCATTATGCACTGTAAAAAACGAAGTCCTCCACAAGACTTCGTTTTTGTTTATATAAACTATGAATAGTATCTATTTCTTGTATTACTTTTGCTTTAAATTAAAAAGGAGTTTAATAGATACGTATGAATATGACCAAGACAGAAACATGGAAGTACAAACAGAGTTTGTTAATAAATATATTAAAATTGCTAAAACAGAATTTGAAAACAAATTCAATCCATGCTGAGGTTTTATTTCTATTTAAACTTTATTATCAAAATCACATACTTATTTTGAAGACATAGCTTCATTTTGATCAAATTTTTTCAAAATGAAGTTTTTAATGTTTGTTCTTAAATAAGGATTAGTTAGATCCATATAAACATTAATTTTTTCTAGAATAATTGAATGTAAATAACTAATTATCAACATTAAAATATGAAATTTTGCATAATGTTACATAAATTCTGCGTTTTCTCTTTTTTTTGACAAGAATAGACAGTATACTTTTTTTACAAGTTCAATATTTCAGAAAATTATACGAGGTGAATATGATGAAGAATAAAAAAACATTAGCTACAGTCGCGTTAACAACAGGATTAGCTTTAACTGCCGTAGCACCATATGGAGTAGGTCATGCAGAGGAAACAGATCAACTACAAGTTCAAATTCAAGAGGATTCGTTTCGTACAGGTGAACTTACACAACCATCACAAAAGGAGCCAGAGAATGTAGTAAAAGATGCTCTTAAAGAGAAAACAGAGCAAGCGTTGTCTCCAAAACAAGTGAATGGAGAAACAGGAGTAGATTATAAAGTTCTTCAAAAGCGAGCTTCTTATGATGGGACGACACTTGTGCGTATGCAACAAACATACGAAGGAAAAGAAGTATATGGCCATCAATTGACTGCACACGTAGATAAAAAGGGTGTTCTTAAAAGTGTTTCAGGGGATAGCGCGCAAAATTTAAAGCAAGAAGATTTAAAGAAGCCTATTAATCTATCACAAGAAGAAGCGAAACAATATATTTATACGAAATACGGGAATGATATCAATTTTATTTCTGAACCAGAAGTAAAGGAAGTTATTTTTGTTGATGAAAATAATGGACAAGCCAGCAATGCATACCAAGTTACATTTGCTGCTGCAACACCAAAATATGTATCTGGAACATATTTAGTGAATGCACATAATGGGGATATGTTGAAAAATATGGTGCAGGAATCTAACTTAAAAGCTAGTGAAAAGCTTGTTGGGGCCTTAAAGGAAAGTAGAAAAAGCAATCTTACATCATTAACTGGAACAGGAAAAGATGATTTAGGTATCTCTCGTACATTTGGTATCTCTAAACAAAGTAATGGAAAATATGCGCTTGCTGATTACACTAGAGGGCAAGGAATTGAAACGTATGATGTAAATTATAGGGATATTACTAAAGAAGAAAGATATTATCCTGGTACTCTAGCAACTAGCACTTCAACAACATTTAATGATCCAAAGGCGGTAAGCGCTCATTACTTAGCAACAAAAGTATATGATTTTTATAAGGATAAATATAAGCGTAATAGTTTTGATAATAAGGGACAAAAAGTAGTATCAGTTATACATGCTTGGGATTCTGCAGATACAAATGATCCGAAAAATTGGCAGAATGCAGCAAGCTATAATAATGGTAGCATGCTTGTATACGGAGATCCTATTGTAAAGGCGTTTGACGTAGCGGGACATGAATTTACACATGCGGTTACATCTAGTGAATCCGATTTGGAATATTCCGGAGAATCTGGTGCGATTAACGAGGCGTTATCTGATATTATGGGAACAGCTATTGAGAAATACGTAAATAATGGAGCATTTAACTGGACAATGGGAGAGCAAACGGGAGCGGTGTTCCGTGATATGGCAAATCCATCTTCAATTAAATCTTCAGCTGGAGTACCTTATCCAGATGATTATAGTGAATTTAACGATTTTAATGGATGGGATAATGGTGGCGTTCATTTCAACTCTAGTATTATCAATAAAGTTGCGTATTTAATTGCGAAAGGTGGCACTCATAACGGTGTAATTGTAAAAGGTATTGGTGAGGACAAAATGTTTGATATCTTCCATTATGCAAACACTGATGAATTAAACATGGCTTCTGATTTCTCTGAATTGAGAGCGGGTTGTATTCGAGTTGCAACAAATAAATATGGGGCTAACTCAGCTGAAGTTCAAGCAGTTCAAAAAGCGTTTGATGCAGCAAAAATTAAGTAAGCGAGAAATATAGCTCTTATCCGTATTGATGGACTCAGCACATAATGGCTGCATAAGCAAGGGATTGGACATGTTCTGCCATTGTTTCGACTATGGAAAGTTAGATGTCGGAAAATTTGTTTTTTATGATGATATTACTATAATAGGATGAGGAATATTATGGATACACATATAATAGCAAAAGAAGAAATAATAACATTATTAAGCGGTTGGTATAATGCAATTATTTCTCAACATATAATAAAAGCTAAGCACTTAAAGGAAGAGATTGATAGAAATATTCATAGTATGGAGGAAGACTCTAATATCTCTATCTATTATTCTCTACTTAACTTTAGATATAATTTACTGGTTTGTGATACAGATGGTTCTAAAGATTGTCTAGAAAAGATTGCTCCATTTCCAGAGCAAACCGAAACATTTTTGAAATATTATTATCATTTCTTCAAAGCTATTTATGCAATTTCGGTTGGAAATCATAATGAAGCAAAAGAACAATATGAGAAGGCTGAAAAACTCTTAGCAACGATTCCAGATGAATTAGAAAAGGCTGAATTTGATTACATGTTTGCAGTATTCCATTATCAATCCTTAAACCCGTTGTTGGCTGCAAAATATGCTAATAAGGCAAAAGAGGTATTTTCGAAGCATACAGGATATGAAATGAAAGTTGCTTCCTGTCAAAATACCATAGGACTTGCTTGTACGAAACTTAGACTGTTTGAAATTGCGGAGGAAAATTTCATTTCGGCTCTTAGAATATTTGAAAAATATGGCGAAGAACAACTAATAGGTAAAGTGAAACATAATTTAGGATTATTATATGCTGATCAAAACCTTTCAGAGTTAGCGATTAAATATTTAAAGGATTCTTTAAAAAATAACCCTAGAACTATGTTCTTATTAGCTAGGGAATATTATAAGTTAGGAGAAAATCTTCTTGCTGCAGATCTAATTGAGGTAGGATATAACCTTACAAAACTTAAAGAATATAAGTGCCATTTCGCTATATTAAGAGAACTCAATAAGGGGGCAGAGATTGGGGAACTAGAGAAAGTTATTATGACGGGAATATATTATTTCAAGAAAGAAAATCTATGGGGTCATGTAAAAGAATATGCTTCAATTCTCGGAAACAAACTCTATGACATAAACAATTATGAAAAAGCTAGTAGATTCTTTCACATCGCCCTAGATGCTGACAAAAAAGATTTAGAGAAGGGAGCATAAAAATAATGAAAAAACTAATTTTAACTGTAATGATTTTTACGGGGATTTTATCTGTTGGTGTTGCTAATCAATCTATTGAAGAGCCATCAGCTAAAGCTAATCTACTTTGTTTAGATCATGGAGAAACTATCTAATTGAAAAAAGAGAGTGCCTTTGGTCATATCCCCGTCAAGTAGACAATAATAAAAAGAGTTTTATGCCACGGCCTTTTCCCGATATTCTATCGGGGAAAGGCCGTGAAGTTTTTTTTGGAATCGCTCTTGATTGTAAAATGTGATATATTCTTGGATTGCTCGATAAGTTGTTTCATATGTTTTTGGACGCACTAAATACAACTTCTCTGTTTTTAAATGAGAGAAGAACGATTCAATACATGCATTGTCAAAACAGTTCCCTCGTCTAGAATGACTTCCTTTTATCTTTAATTGTTCTAACTGTTTTGCGTAACTTTTTGATGTATATTGAAATCCTTGATCAGAATGTAGAAGGGTTTTAGTAGTACGCTTGATTCCTTCTAACTGTTCTAATGTAGAAAGTACAAG